>URFF01000058.1 GCA_900546995.1 uncultured Sutterella sp. | reverse complement strand
TGAGATGGGTATCTGAAAAGTAGACCTCCAGGAATAATTTAGGAGACAATTATGTCCTTGGAGGAATTCACTATGAAACGAGTGCGTCGACAGTTCACTGTCGAGTTCAAAAAGAACGCTGTCAGCCTTGTTGTTGACGAGAAAAGAAGCGTCAGCGAAGTCGCTAAAAGTCTCAATATTTCATCAAAAACTTTAAGTACCTGGTTACGCCAATCCAAAGAAGGTAAGCTGGAAGGAAAGATCGCCTCAAACGTTGATGATAAAACCATGCAAATGGCTGCCATCATGGCAGAAAATCAACGTCTTAAAGCAGAGGTTTTACTACTAAAAAAATTCGCAGCGTATCTTTCGAAAAACGGGCTTCAGTAAGGTACGCTTTTATTCTTGAGAGCCTGCCGGATCCTGACTTTAAGTGTTTGAGACTGGAGGATTTTTGTCGTGTTCTAGAGGTGAGCTCAAGTGATTACTATGCTTGGAAAAGCAGGACAAAGCGACCGTCGACATCCCGCTCTTTAGTAACAGCGGAAACGATTATTCAAGAGATGAAATCCTTCCGTCAGAAACACCGTTTTACCCCTGGTATTCGGCAATTTCACGCGTACTTACAGGCCAAGCAGTTAAAGGTGGGGATCAGACGCTTACGCCATGTTCTTCGCACCAATGGATTTATTGGTTATAAGCGTAGAACTCGAGTGAAAACGACCGATAGCAATCATCGTTTGGCAGTCTATCCCAACCTGTTAAGCCGAGAGTTTCAAAGCGGAGAAATTAACCGTGCCTGGGTCTCTGATATCACGTACCTGCCGACGCAAGAAGGCATTGTTTATTTGGCCAGTATCATTGATTTGGGGAGTCGCCGCCTACTGGGCTGGGCTTTAGATACTTCAATGTCTGTTGAGCTGGTACAGCGTGCCTTTAAGCAAGCGTTAGAGGCCAGAGGTAAGCAATGTCTACCGGGAACGATTATGCATTCGGACCAGGGCAGTCAGTACTGTTCCCACGCTTTCCAAAACTGCGTTAGAGCGGCTCAAATGCGAACGAGCATGAGTCGCAAAGGTGAGTGTTGGGATAATGCGGTGGCTGAGTCATTTTGGAATACCGTCAAGCGTGAAGTTTTGGGAGCCAGGAAACGCTTTGAAAGCATTTCTGAAGCCATTGAACAAACAGAGAGTTGGATTTCCTATTACAATGCGGAGAGACCTCATTCAGCCATCCACATGATGGCGCCGTTGGCTTATGAGGCCCAACTGTCAAAACGTTGAGCTCGATAAGCCTTTTTCAACCAATCCTAGAGGTCCATTTTTCGTGCCCCACCTCAAAATACTTGTATTGCTGAACTTTGTAATGCCAGTCATAAAGAAAAAGCGAAGACAACCTTCGTTGGATTTCAGCAAACTGAAAAACCGAGAAAGAATGTCACGGATGGCATTAAATTGAGAAGGATTATCTAATTTTTCCGTCAGCGGTGCATCATATTCATCAATAAGAAGAACGAGAGAGCTGGCCGGTAAATTCTGAAACCAACTATCCAACTGCACAAAAAAAGAGGTTCTGTTCGGATCAAAGCGAAATCCCACAGCAGTAAAAGCTTCCCAAAGATAATCGCAAAAAGTCTCCTCAAACTTTGCAACGTCAGAGCAGTGTTTTACTTTAGAGAAATCCAACCGAACGACCGGATACGTTTTGTCATTACAGAGTTTTTCAATGGCCAAGTCTTTAAAATCTTTTAGCCCATTTTTAAATAAAGATTCAAAAGTCGAGACCAAGAGCGACTTACCAAAACGTCTTGGCCGAGCCAAAAAGATCTTGGCATCAAATTGAGCCAAACGATAAATGAGATCCGTTTTGTCCATATAGATCTCATTGCGGGCACGTAAGCTGGAAAAGGTTGATCGCCCCAAAGGAAGAGGTCTCATAGTTAGAATCTCAAAATACAAAAATACACTGGTTTTCAATTGTAGCTGGGTACTTCTTCATTTAAATACTTTGTTTGCAATAAATGAACATTTTGCACCACTTGTCGGTAAACGCTAAGCCTTAAGAACTACCGATCGCAGTCACTGCCTATTTCTTCTGGGCAGTGACTGTCGATTGGCTTTTGAAATTGGGATTCTTAAACTTTTTTAGGACATGGGCTTAAATAGACCGCCCAAATTTCTACGAAATATTTTCCGACCACATGGCGGAAAAAGGCACGGCATACAAGCCGGAACCAAAACTTAAAACATTTTTTCCGGCGTAAAGCACAATTCCTCTGAAATCTTCTACTTGACTTGAGAACCATCTTAAGTGTTTGAAGTCTTCCGAGTTAATGGTTTCCGCTGCTTTAATTTCAACACCCAAGATTCGATTTTTTTCATCGACGATCAAGAAGTCAATTTCTTGCTTGTTCTTGTTACGAAAGTGATACATTGTCCACATCGGATTTAATTCAACTTCCGCAATCAACTGGGTATATGCCCAAGTTTTAACCAGTTTGCCACCCTCATTGGCCATCCTCTCATAACTAGAGAGGAGATCCTCAGGACGGTGAATGCCGAGTAGATAGGCCATTAACGCACTATCAGTTAAAAACAATTCGGGCGTTTTACTGCCAATTTTGTAGTCCTTAGATTCCCATGCCGGCAATTCATCGAATAAATACATGGTTTCAAAGGCCTGAATGTATGACGAAATCGTTAGAGCATTACCCTGAACGCGCCGACAAATTTCTTGAATATTCATAGGCTTACTAGAATAAGCCGCAAACATCTGCATTAAACTTTTAAGATCTTTGTAGCGTCGCAAGTCCCATTGTTTACTCAAATCGTATGAAAGCTGTGACTGGATATAACTGTCGAAATACAGACTTCGCTCTTCTTCATCAAAACCAATTGTTTGCGGATAGCCACCACGAATTGCCAGCTTATAAACTTCTTCCCGACAGCAAGGCTGCAATTGCTCAATCCCAGGGAAATTCAAATCAAATGCGTTTCGTAAAAAGGAAGGTTCTTTCCCGCACACCTCGCCTTGAGTCAAAGTTCGTAAACGGAAAACAACAACGCGCCCAGCTAAAGAATCCGCCTGTCTTCCGGAAGGAAGCTTTCTGTAATCGGCCGATCCGGTCAAAATGAATTGGCCTGGGCGATCGTTAGTATCCACATAGCGCTTGACTTCAGGAATTAACTCCGGAGCTTTTTGAACTTCATCGATAATTAAACAACGATTTTTCGCCTGTCGAAGGAAAAAGTGAGGATCTGACTGAGCTGCCGATAATGTTGCCAAGTCATCCAAAGTTGTGTAATTAGATTCGATTGGACAAAGATCGCGTACAAGGGTCGTTTTTCCGCTTTGTCTGGCGCCCACAACTAACGCCGCTCGTTGAAAAGATAATCCTTTTAATAGTCGAGCCGAAACCCAACGAGAAATCTTTTGCATACTTTAAATAGGAAAATATTAATATCTTTAATTAGAAAAATTATATATTTTATTTAAGAAAAATTTGATAGTTTCCTTAAGAAAAATTCAATACCAACGCCAAAAAGCTTAATACAATCATTTAGTTAAGATCTAAAAAGTTTCTTTGTGGTCCCAAAAGCATAAAAGGCTGAAATGCCCCAAAGTAAAACTGCGGACATCATAAAAGCCGCCACACCCAACCAATTGCCGTCACCGTGATACAACAGTCCACAGACAAAAGGCCCCACAGCCGCTAAAACGTAACCGATGCCTTGAGCCAAGGTCGAAATAATGAGCAATTCACTTAAGCTATTGGTTTTTTGTGCCATCAAAATCATGGCCAAACTAAAGGTGATACCCTGAGGGATGCCGGCTAAAACGCAACCAACGTAAGAGAGAGTTCCCCCTTGAAGCCACAAGACAATCCCTAAAAGGAAACTCACGGTCATCCAGATGGAGGCATTTCGCTCTCCACCCACAAGCGAAATAAAACGAGCGGTAAGGATACTCGCAGGCGCACTCACTAAAAGGAAAATCGCCGAACCGAGACCCGCCGTTGAGGCGTCAAAATCGAGCGTTGCCAAAATACTCGGCAGCCACGCGACGGTGGTGTAAATCGTGAGCGACTGCATCCCCATCACGAAAATAACGGCCCACGTCAGTGGCTTGGAAAGCATGGAGAAATTGATTTTGCCAGCAGCGAGCATCCGTTCGGATGAGCGTTTTTCAAATAGCCAAAGAACGAGAGGTAACGCCGCCATGATCACCCAAAGACCAAGCGGAGCCAAAAGCGTTTCAAATTTCTCAAATAGGGGAACGGAAAAATAGGCGCCGATCGAGCCGGAAAAACCGATCAGACCGGTAAAAACGCCCATCGTCAATGGGATGTTGTTCGGGAAATATTTTCGAAGAACAACCGGCATCACCACATTTAAAAGCGCTATTCCAATGCCGATAAACGCCGTGGCAACGAGCATGGTGGGGAAATAAAGATAAAGCCTCGCGACCGCTCCAATCAGTATCATCCCCAACGAGCCGATGACAACACCATTGATGCCAAACCGCGCGGTCAACAAAGGAGCCGCCGCACAAAACACACCGAAACAAACGATCGGCAACGCGGACAAAAAGCCGTAAGAGGCATAGCGGATATTGAGCGCCGCCATTAATTCGTCAGCGACCGCACCGATTCCGGTAATCGGACCACGCATCACTAACACGGTGAGAAAAAGGGCGACAATGACGCCAACGGAAACTCGGGAGGATGTTTTTTCAGTCATAGTGGTCTAACTATACGCTGCTTGCACAGACAGCAGTAATTCTTTTTTTGGGCGCTTGCCCCACCAATCATTGTTTTAACTCTTCTTCGCGCAAAAACTGCAACAGTAGCTCAGCCGGTTTGGAAAGCCGTCGGTTTCGCTCCCTGGCCACTGTCACGTCCGCTTCCAGACTTGGCGAAAGCGGTAACCAAATCACGGAACTCGCGGGCTCGGGATTGATAATTCCTTTAAGCGCCAAAACATGACCGACACCGGCTTCAGCCAAAAGGTAAGCGTTGTATAGCAAATTAAAGGTTCCGACGATACGCACGTCCGATAGGGGACGTCCGAACCAACCGGCAAACTCGTTGCGATCGAAAGCTTGACTGGAACAAAGAATGGATTCTCCGACGAGATCGCTCGGTTCAATGAAGCTTTTACCGGCAAAAGGACCATCCGAACGGGTCAAAACGCCCCAAACATCTTTTGAGCGCAACCGAAGGGTGGAATAGGCCGTCACGTCGGCTGCACCGACAAAGACACCGATGTCGGTTAGCCCCGAATGTAATTCCGCCTTCACGGTCACCTCTGCGCCACTCACGATATGGCAACGTACTTTTGGTGCCACGCTTTGCAACCGTTTCACGGCACGTGCGAAACTTCTAAGCGCTGCCGTTTCAGCGGCCGCAATTCGGATTTCGCCTTCCAAATCATCCTCTTCGAGCATTTCTCGCTTGGTTCGATCACAAAGTTCAACAATCGAGCGAGCCCGATCGTAGAAAAGCTCACCTTTGGCGGTCAGGCGTAACTTCTTGTTCGATCGAACGAAAAGTTTATGTCCAAGTTCTTCTTCGAGTTCCTGAAACTGTCGAGAAAGAGTGGGCTGAGTTAGATGCAGACGCTCCGCTGCTCCGGTAATACTCTCGGCTTCAACCGCAGCAATAAAATAACGAAGAACTCGAATATCCATGAAAGGAACCTTTAAAACTCGTTATTCAAAAGGAAAAAACACCCAAGAGAGGCTAACAGCCAATTGTACAAACAAAAAGATCTCAAAAAAATCCCCGTTCAAAAAGGACGGGGATTGCAAAGATGGTGGTTATTTGTCGGCGACAGCTTTTTTAAAAGTCGCACCCGGTGTGAATTTCGGCACGACGCTCGCCTCAATGAGAATCTCTTCGCCGGTTGCCGGATTTCGTCCGATGCGCTCAGCGCGTTCAACGGCTTTGAAAGATCCAAAGCCAACGAAGTTCGCTTCGCCTTCTTGAGCAACGGCTTTTTGAATCGCTTCAAAAATTGTTTCAACAGCCAAGCCGGCTTCAATCTTATCCAGACCGTTTTTTTCGGCAACCAAGTTAATGAGTTCGGATTTGTTCATTGGTTTTCCTTTCAAAAAGAACGACGAACTATACGGAAAAAACGCCACCCATACAAGAAAGCGCCATCATTGGCCGCCGGCAGTGTTGCTTAACCGAAACAGTTCTCGGGATTGAACTACACATTTCAGGCAAAACGCTTAAACTGCGCTTCTTACACAGGATTCAGACAGGCTTAATCGCTATGACAAAAAATCTGGGACTCGTTGTCGAAGGAGGAGGCGTTCGCGCCATGTACGCGGCCGGTGTTTTGGATGTCCTTCATGAGTTGCATCTTCCCATCGGCGGCTTAATCGGTGTATCGGCCGGCGCCATTCACGGAGCGTCCTTTGCCTCCGGTCAACGCGGACGAAGCCTTCGGTTTTACAAAAAGTTTTGCAAAGATGACCGGTTTTTCAGCTTTAAAAACTTTCTGAAAACCGGCAACCTCGTCGATACTCAATTTTGCTACCACGATATCCCGGAGCGACTCGATCCTTACGATGAAGAGGCCTTCGAGCGATCGGGGATTCGCTTTTACGCCACCTGCACCAATGTCGAAACCGGTAAACCCGAGTACCTGCATCTCACTAATTTATTTGAACAAATCGATGCGTTAAGGGCTTCAGCCTCATTGCCTTATATATCGGAAGTTGTTGATTATCAAGGTATGAAGCTTTTGGACGGGGGATGTTCAGACCGCATTCCGGTGAAAGCCCTTCAATCGTTCGGATTTAAAAAATGCATTTTGGTCCTGACTCACACGCGTGAGCACAAAGTCAAAGACCGCGATGCCGCTTTGGCCCGATTCTTTTACCGTCGCTACCCCAATTTCTGTCAGGCGTTTGAAGACAGTCCGACCCGTTATGAAGAGACTTTGCGCTATATCGACGAAGAGGAAAAGGCCGGCAACCTCTTTATTTTCCGCCCGATGGAGCCGATCCCGGTCGGAAGACTTTCTCATAGTCCCCAGAAAATCCAATTGGCTTATAACCAAGGCAAACTGGAGACACAATTGCGACTCAATGATTTTCACGGTTGGTTGAAATCGCTTTAAGCAACTGTTTCTAAAATTCTCTATTTATTGCCCATTTGTCGCACATGACGGTGAGCTTTTTTGTCAATATCAAAATTAACACTTCTTTTTCAATCAGTTAACTCTATTTATAAAAATTTTCTATAAATTAATCTATTCATAGAGTATTGGACAGAGGCTGTGACTCACCCTAAACTTCAAAACAAAGGGGGAAAAGGTCCCTCAATGGTGATTTTCCCGACAAACGGAGATTTTTTATGAATCGGCGAGACTTCGGCAAATTCAGTTTGGCGGTATCCACAATGGCTTTTGGAGGTGCGATGATGTCCGGTGCTCAGGCTCAAACAATTTCTACTGAACGCAATACGGCTTTGGATCAAATTCTCGAGCGGCTTTCCAAGCAGGATATCCCGCAACACGTGGGTTTTGACACCCGAATGATTGCGCTCATTACCACAGCAACCCTGACAACCCTTGGCGCCGATGACCTTTTAGCGCAACATATTCGCGAATCATTGGCTGCCGGCATCAAACCGGTTGAAATTCGCGAAGCCATCTATCAAGGCTTTGCCTATGTGGGCATTGCCCAAGTTCACCGTGCGGAAAAAGTGTTTGCTCAAGCTTTAAAGGACGCAGGCGTTAACGGTGAATTGACCGACTGCACGACGGTTAACGATGCCGACCGTTTTGAAAAGGGATTGGCCGTTCAAAAGGGCATTTTCGGACCGGCCATTGAGCAAATGCATAAAAATGCCCGCCCGGACGAACGTTATCTTAACGTGGACCTTTTAAGCGGCTTTTGCTTCGGTGACACGTATACGCGTACCAGCTTATCGTTAAAAGAACGAGAATTGCTCACCTTTGTGGTGATCGCAGCCATGGGCGGGTGTGAACCACAAGTTAAGGCCCACGCCGGCGGCAACATCTCGGTGGGTAATACCCGCAAGATGCTCATTAACTGCCTCGTGATCATGGTGCCCTACATCGGATTCCCGAGAACCTTAAACGCATTGGCGATGGTTAACGAAGCGGCTCCGGCTAAAGCTTAATCGACAATCGTTCCTTTTCTACCCCCTCGACAATCCAACCGATTCGGCGTTGGATTTCGAGGGGGTTTTCGTTGACAAACTGATTCTCATTGAGTCTTTTTTTATTGACGTCATAGAATTTGGTCGTTCGGATAAGCACAAACACAGACTTTGCTTTAACATGACACCTGTTTGAAAGGATGGGTGTGATGGATTTTTTTAAGACTTTTACGGATAACGATTTAGCGATTTTAAATAAATACCTTCCGAGCGCCGGTAGCGGTGATTGCGATTTAACGGTGCCGTCTCTTTGGAGCCGAAACGATAAACGCCGACTTCGCTTTGCGGAAAAAAACGACTTCTTGATTTTGGAACGAGCTCTTGTTGGCGTTGATAGCCCGGTGATTGTGATGCCGATGGCCGTAGGCGAGGTGCCTCAGTGTATTTTCAATGAATTAGCCCACGATGCGGCAGCAAAAAACCGCCCACTCATTTTTTACGGTCTCATTGATGAAATGCGACCGATTTTAAGCGAAGCCTACCCCGGACGGACGCTCACGATCGAAGACAACCCCGATCGTTGGGACTATGTGTACAACTGCCAGGACTTTGTTGAGCTTGCGGGTTCTCACTTTCATAGTAAACGTAACTTCATCAAACGTTTTTATAAAGCCTGTCCGGATGCTGAGTTTGTGGTTTACACGCCTGATTATTTCGAAGCGTGTATGGATTTTCTTCACTCGTGGTACGCTGAACGTGAACCGGACGAAGACTTGCAATATGAATTTAGAGCCATCAAAAAAGTATTGACTCATTGGGAAACACTAGCCGTTTACGGCGGAATGTTGATCGATCACGGTCGTGTTTTGGGAATGACATACGGCGCACGCTGTGCACCGGATATGCTTGCCGTACATATTGAAAAAGCCACGCGCGAAGTTCCGGGCGCTTACCCCGCTTTAGCGCAAGCATTTGCGACCACTTTGCCGCCTTGTATTGAGTATTTGAATCGTGAAGAAGATTTGGGGATTCCCGGACTTCGGAAAGCCAAACAAGACTGGCACCCGGTGACGCAACTCAAAAAAGGCACCATCGTCATTGAATAGCGCCTTGTTAATGCAGCGAAAAGGGAGTCGATCGGCTCCCTTTTTTTTGACTATTGACGAACTTGAGCGGCAGCGTTAAGTCCCAACCGATACGCTTCTTCCAAAGCGCCGGTGGATTCAATAGAACGCTCGGACAAGCCGTAAGCCAACGCGTGACCGCCGTCACGCCAGCGCAGGAACCGGCAGATGCAGTCAAAGTGAATAATCAACCCGTTCATGCTCCAGGGAGCGCTTCCGCCACAGTTAGCAAGCAAGATCGCCGCCGTCGGCTTTTTCATTAAAACGAACAATTTCGAATTAAAGCGATCAACCACGGTTTTCAGTTGAGCGCTCATCCCGAAGTAATACAAAGGCGTTGCGAAAACCACGATCGGCGAATCGAGGATGCTGTCCAAAATTTGCTTCATGTCGTCGGTATCGGGATCTTCACCGGCTGCGATTCGATCAAAATAAGCGCGGGTGCAAGGAGAAATGTTCATCTGTTCGACATTAAAGCGCACCACCTCGTGGCCTGCCTCTTCAGCTCCCTTCGTGAAAGCTTCCACTAAACGGTTGTTGTTGCCGTCGACATAAGGGCTTCCCATCAATAACGTAATTTTCATAATCGCTTCTCCAAAGAATGCTTCCATTGTACGTCAGGAACGATTGACTAAAGAAACCAAATGAAAGCCTATCTCTACTCATTCTCCGCATGACTGAGAGCCGTGCGCAACATTTTCAGGAACGCTTCAGTTAAGGTGCGTTTCGGCCGATTGGTTGCCCAAGCGATAACCACATCGTTGGTGAATCGGGGAGTCAGTGGTACGAAACGGATATCTTCATCTACCGAAATGATATTGTCCAAACACAATGCGTGGGCACCGGCTCGAACCAAGAGCGAGGTGTTATAAAGAAGGTTATACGAACCGACAATGTTAAGCGACTCAAAGGAATACCCAAGCCAATCCTTCATCGCCGACGTTAATAAGTGCTGCTGCGGGACAAATAGCGGTATCTTTTTGAGTTCCTGCGGGGAAATCCCCGATTTTTGTCCAACAACGGAATCCTTACGCGCTAGAACGCCCCAGGTATTTTTCCTGGGTAAGACAAGGTAATCCAAGTCGTCCAAATCCGCCGGACGAATAATGACAGCAAAGTCACAAATACCCACTCTCACATTAGCCGCGGCATCCACGCCGTTTGCGCTCACGAGATTAATCCGAACGCGGGGATGCTCTCTTTGAAAAGCTTCTAAAACGTCGGCCACCAACGTCATGGCATGGGTTTCGCCGGCTGCCACATTTAATTCGCCCTGCAAATCTTCAGTGGACATCGTCTCCAATTTGGTTTTTTCCACCAAATCCAAAATGCTTTGCGCCTGACGATAAAAATACAGTCCTTTTTCCGTCAACTTGATGTGCCGCGTTGATCGGTCAAAAAGCACCTGTCCCAGTTCGTCTTCTAATTCGGCAATTTGCCGGGATAAAGTCGGCTGCGTCACAAAAAGCTTTTGCGCCGCCAAAGTGAAACTTTTCTGTCGAGCAATCTCGACAAAGTAACGTAATGTTCTCAGATCCATAGTCGGGTTAGAAAAGAGTCAATGGTGAAATATCATTTATTTGTTTTTATTATAAATTAGTGATGATATTTCTCATTAGACATAATCCCGATTTTGACATAAGATCATCTCGACACCTGAAGGAGGCGACGATGTTTAAACCGATTTCTATTGCCTTATGCTTAGCTCTACTTGGGGGGACTGCGATGGCTCAGGATATTGAAATGGTGATTGGTGAGCGGATTTATACCATCACTTTAAATGACAACGATGCTGCTAAAAATCTGGCTGATCGCTTGCCAATGACACTGACATTCGAAAACTTCGGCCGATACGAACGGATCGCCTATTTGAAACCGGGATTAACGATCGGAAAA
>URFF01000057.1 GCA_900546995.1 uncultured Sutterella sp. | reverse complement strand
ACGGTAGTGAATTGTCTTATCAAGCTGTCGCCGGTGCCGCCAATTTCGCCAAGGCCATGGGTGCTGAGGTCTATGTGCTCACGGTGATTGAACCTTATTCCTACACGAATCTAAGCGAATATCGTCCTGAAAGTATTGAACAGTATGACCAACGGGTTAAGGACCAAGCGCGTGAAACGCTTGAGAAAGCTCGCGCTTATTTCGATAAGGTTGGGGTGGAGTGCAAGATTTGTTCGAAGAAATCTTTTTCGCCCTCTGAAGCCATCATGGAAGTTTGCGATGAAATCGGTTGCGATTTGATTTTCATGGCTAGCCACGGACGCAAAGGCATCGCGGCGGTGCTTTTGGGTAGTGAAACGCAAAAGGTTCTCACCCACTCAAAAGTGCCGGTGATGGTTTTCCGTTAATTTCTGCAAATCCATTGAGTTTGGCTAGTTCGCATTCCGGTCAGTCGCTTGCGCTGCATCGTGATGCGTCGGTCTAGGAAAGGGAGGCGTGGGTCTCCCTTTTTTGTTGTTCAGTTCTGTTTTGACCGATTTGTTCCTATTTTGCTCGAATATCGCTTTCTGTTTTGGCGAAAGACGAAGTCTCGATATAATGATGTTCGTTCGCAAAGTTTGTGTAGAAATTTGCGTTGATATTCTTTGAAAAATCCCTGTTCAATAGGTTGCGTTAACCTGGGGATCAATGTTTTTAATAATGAGGAATAGATAATTATGGCTGATCTCGACTCCATGAATGCTCAAATGGATGTCTCCGCATTGGTGCGTGAAGAAGTGGTAACGGATCGCAAGATCGGATCCATCCGTGTGCTCACGCCGATCACGGTCGATGGTATGCGTGACATGAATCGCGAAGTCATCTATTTAGGTGAAACGCAGATCATGACGCAAATGGGGCCGCTGCCGATTTCTTTTGAAATTAAAGCAAAAACGTTGGCAGAGGCTGTCAATGGTTATGCTGAAGCGGCCAAGGCCGGTGTCGAAGAGACGATTGCCAAAATTGAAGCCATGCGCCGTGAGGCCGCAACGAAGATTGTGACACCGGGTGACGCAGGCTTTGCCGCGACCGCTAACAAAATTCAAATGCCGTAAGCAAACCAATGTCAAACGCTACCCCCTTTACGCGCGACGATTTAAAAAATGCCAAAATTCGTCTTTTAAGAGACGGGCGGGCGGCCAATGCTTGCGTTAGTTGCGTGAGCATTAATGGCGAGGATTGGACGCTGAAGGATTTCGCTGATCGTTCTTGGTGGGTGAAGACTTTTTTGGTTCCGTTCCTTTTAGGGCATGAGTACCGTATTTTGTCGCGCCTTAAAGGCATTGAGGGGGTTGCCAATGATGCCTTTATGCTCGATCGCAATGCGCTTGCCATTCGTTTCCTTCCTGGCAAACCGCTATCGACGTTAAAACCCGAAGAGATCACGAGTGATTACCTCGAAGCAATGGAGACATTACTTCAAGAGGTGCATGCCCGGGGGGTGGTGCATCTTGATACTCGGGGAACCGGCAATTGGTTGGTTTCGCCTCAGGGACGCCCTTATCTGATTGATTTCCAGGCGGGGTTAAATACGCAACACTTACCTCGTGGATTGCGTCATGTTTTGGAGTTAATTGACATGAGCGGCGTCTATAAGAAGTGGCGTGAGTGGCATCCGGAAAGCTTCGGCGCAGAGCGCGAAGCACTTTGGCAAGAGGCGCAGAAGTGGCGATCTCGCTGGAAACTGAAAGGGTATTTCGGTCTTAAGAAAAAGGCCGGCGACAATAAGTTCGGACCGCAATAGATTTTTTTAACCGGGCAGCCGTTTTCGACTGCCCTTTTACAACGTTTAATAACCTTTTATGGCTCAATACGTTTTCACAATGAACCGCGTGGGCAAAATCGTTCCGCCCAAGCGTCAAATTCTTAAAGATATTTCTTTATCGTTTTTTCCGGGCGCCAAAATCGGTGTTTTGGGTTTAAACGGTGCCGGTAAATCGACGCTATTGAAAATTATGGCTGGTGTTGATACCGATATCGAAGGCGAAGCGCTGCCGATGCCCGGCATCAAAATTGGGTACCTACCGCAAGAGCCACAACTCAATCCCGAGCACACCGTGCGTGAGGCCGTTGAAGAAGGGATGAGTGAGGTGCTTGACGCTCAAAAGCGTTTGGACGAGGTCTACGCAGCGTATGCCGATCCGGATGCCGATTTTGATGCACTGGCGGCTGAGCAGGCAAAGCTTGAAGCCATTATCAATGCGGCTGGCACCAATGCCGAGACGCAAATGGAAATCGCAGCCGATGCCCTGCGTCTGCCGGCCTGGGACGCTAAGATCGCACACCTTTCCGGTGGCGAAAAACGTCGCGTGGCATTATGCCGATTACTGCTTTCGCATCCGGATATGTTGTTACTGGACGAACCGACCAACCACTTGGATGCCGAAAGTGTGGAGTGGTTGGAGCAATTCCTGCATCGTTTCCCGGGAACGGTTGTTGCCGTGACGCACGATCGTTACTTCTTGGATAACGCGGCTGAATGGATTTTGGAGCTTGACCGTGGTGAAGGCATTCCTTGGAAGGGTAATTACTCGTCTTGGCTTGATCAAAAAGAAAAGCGCTTGGAAATTGAAAAGCGCCAAGAAGACGCCCGCATGAAGGCGATCAAGCATGAGTTGGAGTGGGTTCGCCAAAATGCCAAGGGTCGACAAGCCAAGAGCAAGGCCCGTTTGGCTCGATTTGAAGAAATGTCGAGTTATGAATACCAAGCGCGCAATGAAACCAATGAAATTTTCATTCCGGTTGCTGACCGTTTGGGTAACGATGTCATCAAGTTTGAGCATGTGAGTAAAGGTTTTGGCGATCGTCTTTTAATTGATGATTTGAGTTTTACCATCCCGCCGGGCGCTATCGTGGGGGTTATTGGTCCGAATGGTGCCGGTAAGTCCACGCTCTTTAAGATGATTTTGGGGAAAGAAACGCCCGATAGCGGTTCGATCTCCATTGGTAAAACCGTCAAAATCAGTGCAGTCGATCAGATGCGAGATTCGTTACCGAACGATAAAACGGCTTGGGAAGCTGTGAGTGATGGTCAGGACATTTTGCAGGTTGGCAAATTCTCAATGCCTTCTCGCGCTTATTTGGGACGCTTTAATTTCAAGGGCGGCGATCAACAAAAATTGGTTGGAGCGCTTTCCGGCGGTGAACGCGGACGCTTGCACTTAGCCAAGACGCTATTGGCCGGCGGTAACGTTCTTTTGCTTGACGAACCGTCTAACGACTTGGATGTGGAAACCTTGCGTGCTCTGGAAGACGCCATGTTGGAATTTGCCGGTTGCGCGATGGTGACTTCTCACGACCGTTGGTTCTTAGACCGTATCGCAACCCATATTCTCGCTTTTGAAGGGGATTCAAAGGTGGTGTTCTTTGACGGCAACTACACCGAATATGAAGCCGATAAAAAGCGTCGTTTAGGTGAGGAGGCAGCCAAACCTCATCGTTTGCGCTTTAAACCGTTAAAGCGTTAATCGGCTACTCAAAAAATAAGGGACGGACTTGATAATCCGCCCCTTTTCTCAAAAAGGAACTTAGCCAAAAGATATAGGTCTATGCTTTTGGTGAATAGTTAAGAGACTCAGTCTATTGTCTCGTAGATGACGTGAATGGCTTGTTTTAAAACCGCGTCTCGTTGCTCTAGAGAGGTACCAGGTGCTGCCTTGATATGAAGCGCAGCATAGTAGCGTTGCCCTTCTGGGTTAACCAAAATGGCGTGGATGGCACGTGTTGCGCTAAAGTCATCGGATCCGGCACCCGTGCGATCGTATACACGCCAATCTTCGGGAAGACTTGCTCGAAAGAGGTGGTCGGCTATTTGGTTGGCGGCAAGGTCGGCAAGCCACTGATGATGAGCCTTAGGGGTAAGCTGGGTATCGAGTCGCTGCCAATTAAGCGTCGCATTGCTCGGCGTGGTTGTGTCGCGATATTCGTTTTTTCCAGAGAGATTGAGGGTAGGTTCGATACGGTCACTTCGCGTTGTGGTATCGCCTTTTTCTCTAAGCCAAGCGGTGAGTGCTTGGGGACCACCGGTCAGTTTGAAAATGAAGTTCGCCGCCCGGTTATCGCTCGTGGATAATGCGGTTCGGCAAGCTTGTTTTAGACTGATCTGTGTATTTGGCTCTATTGAGCCGTATACCGTTGAATAGGTGACCGGTTCTACAACACTGATCGGAGCGCTTTGATTTTCAAGCCCAAGTTCATAAACACGAGCACAAGCGAGTGCTTTAACCGTACTTGTCATCGGGAAACGCTCACGGCTTCGCCATTCCAACAATACGCGTGCGTTCTGATCTCGCAGAGAAACCCCAATGGCAACATCATATTTTTCTTCGAGATCAACAATCAACTTTTGAGGAGTCTGCTGAACGGATGCAGAAACACCACCTTGAGTCACGCTGCATCCTGTTAAAGGAATGATGCTCAAAAGTGAGAAAGCAGACAAGAGTGTGACAATTGATGCGGTTAGGCGAAGGGGACGCATGGCTTGTTCTTTTTAAAAATGAAGATACGTGATATTTTAAAGGCGAAAAGCAAATAGAAGTCAGGCTAAAATTTCGCTAGACATTTAAAGAACATCATGGTTGATCTCATTACACCTCCAGCCCTACCCCGTGAGATTTTCCGGGCTCAAATTGAGCTCGTGGACGGTAAACCGTATTCCCCGGTTTTTGGTGACATTTATGCGACACGAAGCGGTGCTTATGGCCAAGCATGCGCTGTGTTTTTGGCTCAAGGTGAGATTGCCTCACGTTGGGCTAATAAAAAGCGATTTTGTATTTTGGAAAACGGTTTTGGGCTTGGGACCAATTTTTTGGCGACATTAAAAGCGTGGCGCGACGACCCGAATCGATCGGAATTTCTGGACTATGTCAGCATTGAACGATTCCCCGCCAGTGCTGAAGAAATCGAGCGTTATGCGGCACCAGAGGTGCGAGATCTGGCTAAAGAGCTTGCAGCGTTATGGCCAGAACCTTTACCCGGATTTCATGTGTTGGAATTTAACGAAGCTCGGGTGCGCCTCACACTCATTTTCCATGATGCGAGAAAGATCGCCTCGGAATTGCATCTAAATTACGACACACTGTTTTTGGATGGATTCTCACCCTCGAAAAATCCACAAATGTGGGAGCCGCGACTTTTGATGACGCTCGCCCGCTATGCCAAAGAAGGGGCCACCGTGACCACTTGGTGTACGGCCGGAGCGGTCCGCGCGACACTGACGAGAGCAGGCTTTTCTCTGGAAAAACGCCCAGGGTTTGGTGCTAAATCCGAGCGTCTTTTCGGTGTCATGAAAGCTTCAAGGTCGCATGTCCGGATGGATGCTATTGATGGGGATGTCATTGTCATCGGAGGAGGCTTGGCGGGTAGTAACGCCGCTTTTGAATTATCCCGTCGAGGGCTTCCCGTGCGGGTGATTGATGAGGGAGCTGTGCCGGGGTTTGGAGCGAGTGCGTTGTCTTGGGCCATTTTGCACCCGCACTTTAGTCGCGATGATAATTTTTTGTCACGGCTATCCCGTGAAGGGTTTCTTGCGACGTGTCAGCGCCTGGATGAACTCGAAGCACAAGGGCAGACACTATCGGTTCGGAAAGGATGTTTGCAGATGGCCCATAGTGACGGCATCTTTACCGAATGGCAAGAGGCTTACAGCCATTCACAACCTTTTGCATTGCCAGAAAGCTATGCCCACTTTTTATCGGCTAAGGAAGCCAGTGAGGCAGCTGGCATTGACTTAAAGCGGGGCGGTTGGCTATTTCCTGAAGCCGGTATGGTACGAGCCGGCGCTTTTTGTCGGGCGTTGATGAGCGCTAGCCAAGTCCCTTATCGAGGTAACACGCGGGTTGAACGTCTTGCGCGTCATGAAGGGCACTGGCAGCTTTACGGTCAGTTCGGTGAACTTTTGGATGAAGCAAGCCATATTGTGTTAGCCAATGCTGGGGATGCCCAGCGTTTGTTGCAAATGAATTATTTGGCATTTGACAATCTTCCGGGACGCATTACGTTATTGCGGGATACCGATTTATTCGGGTTAAAGATTCCAGTTAGTGGTGAAGGCTACATTGCGAAAATGTCCGATGGTTACTGTGGGGTGGGAGCGACGTATGAATTAGCTCGGACAGGACCTTGGACAGAAATACGAGCCCATGAGGAAAATCTTGCCAAACTGGACCGTTTACTCTTGCATGAGACTGCGGTTGTTGTCACCGGAGCCTATTACGGTCAAAGGGCTGCGGGGATGGGGCGTTTACCTTACATCGGTCAGGTCTGCGATGAAGAGGCATGGCTTAATCGTTGGAAGAAAAATCCCTCTCAATACGATGAGGATTCCTCTTTGGATCGACAAGGGCTTTGGCTTCATTGTGGTTTTGGTTCCAGAGGCGTATCCATGACAACGAGAACAAGCCAAATTTTGGGCGCTTTGATGACGGGAAGTCCGGTGCCAGCGGAGAAATCACTCTTGAAAGGAATCGGATCGACAAGAGCCATCGTACGATGGTTAAAAGGAAAGTAAAAGACAGCTAACAAAACGCCGCGTGTGCGGCGTCTTGTCGAGTCTTCTAAGAAATTAAGCAGGCTGATTGTCTTGGTTTTCACCGGCAAGGGTGTTATCACACAAAGCGATCAAAGAATCCACTTCCGATTTCGAGCGGTTCATTTCTTCAACCGCCCGCTTCATTTCTTCGACGGCCTGGCGTTGGACCAGATTTTCGTAAGCAATGCGCAAGGCAGCTAACACAGCCACCGAGTCCGGGGAAAAGACTTTCCCGGGTTGATGGATTTCCTGCATATGACGCTGAACCAACTCAGCGCAGGCTTTGAGGTTAGCTTCTTCTTCAGGGGCGACCGCCAAGCGGTAATCCCGCCCCATGATCGTTAAAGTCAGTGTATTTCGCACAGCCATAGTCAATCACTCTCTGATTAGAAAGTCATCGTCGGGGCGTCGTTATCAACCGTTTGTTGGGTCTTTTCAATGGAACGGATGAGCGCATCGAGGCGTTCAATGGCTTCTTGTGTTTCGGCCTTCGTTAAACCTGCATTTTCATCTTTTTGAGCGATGATGGCCTGCAATTCCTTGTTTTGTTCGCGAAGATCGTTGACTTCTTGAATCAGTGCGCGAACGCGATCGGCTAAAAGTTCAAGCTGTTGTTGCATCTTAGTACCATTCCTTTCGGACAATTAAAGAGCGTTCTGCTCCACATCTTCTTGTGCTTTCTTTTCCGCGTCGATGACAGTCATTTGGGACTCATCGCCTTGGAAGACTTCATCGTTGCCCAGAATCATCTGGTCGGCTTGGGTTTCGCTTGGCAACGGGTTGAATTCGTAGCGGGAAAGTCGTCCCGTCTCATCAAAATAAACCGTCAGACGACGCCGTTCAATATCACCGAAGCGCGGGTTCATATAATAGACATAATCCCAGCGGTTTTGGTGGAACATATCGCGCAAAAGCGGCACGCCCAACAAGAATTGGACCTGCAACTGTGTCATACCGATGTGCAACTGATCGACCATTTCTTTGGTGACCAAATTACCTTGGTGCATATCGGGACGATAGGGATTAATAAAGGACGTGATGGCTTCGGTCGGTTGGAACCAATCCGTAAACGAATCCCATTGAGATTCGATTTGGGCACAGCCCGTCAGACAAAGAGCGGCACCCATGGAGCCGATCAGTACACATTTTTTAATCATACGTACATCAAAACAGTCGAAATTTTTGCGCGAGTGTATTGAAAACCCAAAAGGCGCACGACAAACTCAACTCATCTCATCTAGTTGAGTTACTTCATAACCCCGTAATGATAAACTAATGTCAGCGCTTGCGCCTAACATTGCGCCAAATTTTTCAATTTTACGTTGTATTCATCAGGAGAGTGCCATGTTGTCTTTCTCGCGTCGCCATTCACTCGGAGCGGGTTTTGCGCTTTTATTTTCAGCGGTTTTACCTGTAGCTCATGCTGAACCGGCCAACGTTCCGGTGATTTGGGACGGAAAGAAAATGTTCGAGTCGTTTGAAAAAGAGGCAACCGGCATTTCATCAAAGGGACCCGCGGGGCGCCCGAAAGCCTATGTTGCTTTCGATACCCAGTGCCGAGACTGTTGGCATCTTCACCGGAAGTTGGAACCTTTTTTGGACAAAATCGAGTTCGTCTTTTGTCCGATTTCGTTTATGAACATCCATTCGGAACCTCAAGCCACAACCATATTGATTGACAAGGATCCGCTTGCGAAACTTAACGAGCATTTTGAGCACTTTAGCGATCTTGAATTTCGGGGGATTCGTTACGGCAAGGTGGAGGATTTACCCGTTGAGGTCCGTGACAAGGTTTGGGTGAATACCAAATTACATCGTCGGGCGGGATGTCGTGCGGTACCGTACGGTGTCTTTAAAAATTCGAAAGGTCAGTATTTGCCGTTTGATGAGCGACTGACGGTTGAGGAGCTTAAGGTTTTATTTGAACTTTAACCATTGTTTGGTTGCGAAGGTTAACAAAAAAACTTGAGGCAAAGCTGATCGCAGCTTTGCCCGCATGATAATATACGAAACGTTATTGACGCTCACGCTGCCGTTTGTGTCGTTGACGGTCAGCTTCAGTAAAGGTGGATGAATTGAAGTACGACTCGAGTGATCTGAAAAGTTTGGGACTTAAGGCAACGATGCCTCGGCTACGCATTTTGGATATCTTTCAAAAAGCGGCCTCGGAAGGGCAACGGCACTTAACGGCAGATCAAGTGTTTTCAATGCTCAGAGACGTGGGTGAAGACGTCGGTTTGGCAACGGTTTATCGTGTGCTCTCTCAATTCGAAGTCGCCGGCATTTTACGTCGTCATCACTTTGAGTCCGATAGCGCCACCTATGAACTTGGTGAACCGGAGCATCACGATCACTTGGTTTGTTTGCAATGCGGCAAAGTGGAAGAGTTTGTGGATGTGGAAATCGAGCGTCGTCAGCAAGAAATTGCTGATCGTTACGGTTTTACGTTAGAGCATCACACGCTTTGCCTTTACGGTATTTGTAAAGAATGCCGCGAGAAGAATCAACAAAAGTCGCAGCAAGCGCCAAAGTCAGTCTGATTTTTTTAGAATCTGTTTTGGATAAGGCGGCCTGTGAGCCGCCTTCTTTAATGTTCGGCTTTTTGAGCTATCTGTAAGAGTTCTTTTGCGTTCTCGAGCGCTTTTTCCGTGACGTGCTCGCCGCCTAACATGCGGGCGAGTTCTTGAATGCGCCCATTTTCAGTCAATGCGTTAACGTGGCTGACCGTTGTCGCGTTTTCTTCAGCTTTACTTACGTGAAGGTGGTTTTTCCCATAGGCTGCGACTTGTGGCAGGTGGGTCACGCAAAGCACCTGGCGCTTTAACGAAAGGGTTTTCAAAAGTTTCCCGACAACATCGGCTACCGCTCCGCTGATACCCGAGTCGACTTCATCAAAAATCAACGTATCGACTGGGGTGGCCGATGAAGTGATCACCGCAATGGCCAAACTGATGCGCGAGAGTTCACCGCCGGAGGCGACTTTGGTGAGCGCTCTGGGCGTCACACCCGTGTGGCCTGCCACCAGAAATTCGCAATGTTCAAGCCCCAGCGCCGAAGGCTCCGTATCTTTGAGAATCACTTCAAAAGAGCCACCCTTCATGGCTAAAGACTGCATGGCGTCGGTGACTTTTTGGCTTAAATCTTTGGCAGTCTGGCGACGAAGTTGGCTAAGGCGCATGGCGGCTGTTTTATAAATTTGCCATGCGTCACGTTCGGCCTTTTGCAACGCTTCAAGGTCGGCATTTTCTTGGAGGGCCTTTAACTTTTTCTCGGTTTCGGCGAGTTTTTCATAAAGCGTTTCCGGCAGCACGTGAAATTTACGTGCGGCGTTAAAGTAAAGCGAGACCCTAGCATCCACCTCTTCAAAACGACTTTCATCGAGATCGGTTCGATCGCGGTAGCGCTCCAACTCCCTTACCGCATCTTCAGCAATCGCAAGCGATTCGTTTAACTGCGCGGCAATCTGTCCGAGACGATCATCCACGGTTGCCAAAGATTCAAGCGCCGAAGCGTGTTTGGAAAGAATGTCAATGGCGCTTGTGTCAGCCTGGGAAAGCTCTTCGGCCGCGGTGTCGAGTTCCTCTAAAATGTCATGAGCGTTGGCGAGGCGACGGTGTTCGTTGTTGAGCTCTTCCCATTCGTTTTCTTTAGGGGCAACTTCCGAGAGTTCTTCGTATACCCAAGCCAATCGCTCAGCCTCGTCGGCTAACTTTTTGGCGTTAAGTTTTGCCTGCTCAAGTTGTGTGGCCGCCGCTTTCCATTCATTAAAGGTTTCTTTAACATCGCATAACTCTTTGCGATAGGCCCCATACTCGTCTAACAAACTCAGCTGCCCGGAAAGTTTCAGAAGTGATTGGTGGGCATGTTGTCCGTGGATATCTAAAAGTTGTTCGCCCAAGTTTCGCAACTGCGCAGCAGTGACACTAATACCGTTAATCCATGCTCGAGATCGACCGCTTCGGTCAATGGTTCTGCGCACAATGACGGTCTCTTCAATCAGATCGGCATCGTCAGCGACAAGGGCCTCACCTTTGAGATAGTCATTGATTTTTTCGCTGACTTCAAAAATCGCGGAAATATCGGTGGACTTTGCCCCTTCTCGAATGACCCCAGTATCAGCCCGATCGCCCAGTACCAAGCCCAAAGCATCAATCAAAATGGATTTACCGGCACCGGTTTCACCGGTCAATACCGTCAATCCCGGTTCAATTTCAAGCGAAAGGTGAGGAACGATCACAAAGTCTTTTAAAGAGAGATGCGTGAGCATGGCGTGCCCTTTAATTAAGGTTTTTCCTCAGCGCTTGCACTGGGCATGGAGTTCCAGTAAAGCTTTTGCTGCAAGGTTTTGTAGTGGTTGTGGTTTAGCGGATGCAATAAGACAAAGCTTTCCGGTAGAGACGTGATCCGTAACACATCGTCGATTTGCATGGAAAAGAAGTCTTGCATGTCGCAGTAAACCGCCGCCTCTTTGGCAGCAATCAAGGAAATTTCCACAGTGCTGCAGCCGGGAAGCACAATCGGGCGATTGGTGAGCGTGTGAGGCGCGACCGGCACCAACACCATGGCGTTTAACGAGGGATGCAAAATGGGGCCGCCTGCAGCCATGGCATAAGCCGTTGAGCCGGTTGCCGTGGCGACAATGA
>URFF01000056.1 GCA_900546995.1 uncultured Sutterella sp. | reverse complement strand
GCCCGACAGGATTCGAACCTGTGACCCTCGGCTTAGAAGGCCGATGCTCTATCCAACTGAGCTACGGGCGGTTCGGTTTCTGCCGAAACGTGGTCGGGGCGAAGGGATTCGAACCCCCGACATCCTGCTCCCAAAGCAGGCGCGCTACCGGACTGCGCTACGCCCCGCCTCAAGTGCGAGTGAGCATTATGCAGGAAAAATTTATAAAACGCAATAGCGAAGACTAAAAAACTTTTGGTTTTAAGTCGCTTTGCGTTAATTGGGCTCTAAAGCACTGTCCAAACGTCTTCCATGCTTAAACGAGATTTCGGTCGAGCCGCATTACTGTCATTTTCATCTCGATAGCCCAAACTTAATGCGACGACGCTTCGTAAGCCTTTTTCTTTTAAGTTAAGGAAGGTATCCACTTTTTCGTAGTCGAGCCCTTCAAGAGCCGTTGAATCGATCCCCATGCCGGCCGAAGCAAACATGGCAATGCCAAGCGCAATGTAGGTTTGAGCGGTTTCCCAAGCGAGGGAATCAGCGACGGTTTTTGAGTGTAATCCGACAAAATGGCGTCTGCCAGCGTCAAGTCCACTTTGCGTTTCCATGCCCTGGTATCGCCCATCGGCAATTTCCTTCTGAAGTAATTTCTGCAAGTGTTCTTCAGAGATTTTTTCGGGAACGACAAAAACAATGACATCGCTTGCTAAAAGAACACGCTCTTTGTTGAAGTCAAGAACCGTTTCAGCAAAACGACTCTTAGCCTCGTCAGATGAAATTAAGAAAAATTTCCAAGGTTGAGAGTTCACGGACGATGGAGCCAAGCGCAAAATTTCCATTAAATCATAGATCGCTTCGCGGGGAATTTTTCGGCCGCTATAGTGTTTAGTCGTATAACGTTCGCGTGCAATGCGCAGCATGTTTTGTTGTTCTGTCATCTTAAAAACTCCCGGACTTTGTGTTAACAGCGTCACTTCTCAGTCTACTATTGAGAAAGAAAGCTCGTCACACTTTGCTTAATTTTTTTCTGTTTTGTCGTTATTTTGTTTTTTTGATGCGTCTTTTTTGTCTGATGTTCCATTTTTGAACGCATGCCCAATTTCTTTAGTGGTATCTCGGGTAGTGTGACCGATCTCACGCGTAATGTCCCGGGTGGCGTGCCCGATACTTCTGCCAGCATCTTTAATGGCACCGAATAGAGACTCGGAAGCAAACGATGGCGCAGAAGACAGACAAAAGACTAGAACAATGGTTGAAGTTAAAGCTTTTAGCATTCTTTAAGATTTCCAATGAAGTAGCACGGTCTCAATATTACCCGCAAAACGAGGAAATTAGACGCTACTGTAAAATGGAGCCGTTTTAGTTAGGAGTCTGCTGTGCGTTGGTTGTGCGGATCAAAAACATTAGAGATTAAACGTCCCTTAGTGATGGGGATCGTCAATGTGACCCCGGATTCTTTCTCGGACGGAGGAACCCATGCGAGTGTTTCAGAGGCAATCGCATTCGGTGAGCGGTTATTAGCCGAAGGGGCGGATATTTTAGATATCGGTGGTGAATCAACTCGACCCGGAGCAGCCTATGTGTCTGAAGAAGAGGAAGAGGCGCGGGTGATCCCGGTCGTTAGAGAGCTCTTGAAGACTGGGGCAGTGATTTCCGTGGACACTTATAAACCCGGGGTGATGAAGGCAGCCATTGACGAAGGGGCTCACATTATCAATGACGTTTGTGCTTTGACTAAACCAGGTGCATTGTCTGTTGTTGCAGATAGTCATGTCGGAGTTTGTTTGATGCATATGAAGGGGACACCAGAAAATATGCAGAAAAAAACAGACTATGCCGATGTCACTTCGGATGTCGAGTCGTATTTACTTGAGAGGGCTAGAGTCTGTGAACAGGCGGGTATCGCCCGAGAGCGAATTTGTTTGGATTATGGATTTGGTTTTGCCAAAACAGTCGATCAGAATTTTGAGCTTTTAGCGCAGACGGATCGGTTCGCGCGCCTACCGTATCCGATTTTGGTAGGTTTGTCCCGAAAATCCAGTTTGGGCGCGATTACGGGGCGAGATGTTAATCACCGAAGTTATGCGTCGGTAGCCGGTGCGTTGATTGCTGCACAAAAAGGTGCATCAATTGTTCGCGTCCATGATGTTGCGGCCACGGTGGATGCGTTTAAAATTTGGCTAAAGACAGAATCATCCCGTTAGAGGGGGCTTTTATGAGTCGAAAATATTTTGGTACCGACGGCGTTCGAGGTCGAGTCGGTGAATTTCCCATCACGCCTGACTTTGTGATGAAGTTAGGACAGGCGGCTGGCCGCGTGCTTCGCCGTCGTATCCAGGGGCATCGCCACGTTCGAGTGGTGATCGGAAAAGATACGCGAGTGTCCGGTTACATGTTGGAAGCCGCCCTTCAGGCCGGTTTTTCTAGCGCCGGCGTGGATGTGGTTCTTTGTGGCCCGATTCCGACGCCTGCCATTGCGTACCTCACACGCGGTCAACGGGCAGATGCTGGTGTGGTGATCAGCGCAAGCCACAACCCGTATCACGATAATGGCATTAAGTTCTTCTCCGAATCCGGGATGAAGTTGCCCGACGAAGTTGAGTTGGAAATTGAAAAAGAATTAGATGCCGGATTTGAGTGTGTCGAAAGTAACGAGTTGGGTAAAGCATGGCGTTTGGAAGATGCGGCGGGTCGCTACATTGAATTTTGTAAGTCAACCATTGACAGCCATGTCAATTTGAAAGGACTTCGCATCTTGGTGGATTGCGCCAATGGGGCTGCCTATCACGTTGCTCCTAGTGTTTACCACGAATTGGGGGCAGATGTTTTCACAATTGGTGATAAGCCCGATGGATTTAATATCAATGATGGCGTAGGGGCGACACACACCGAAAATCTCTCTCGTCGAGTTTTTGAGCATGGTTGTGACGTTGGTATTGCATTGGACGGTGATGCGGATCGCCTGATTATGGCGGATGCGTATGGTCACGTTTATAACGGCGATGAGCTACTTTATGTCATGATTCGAGACCGTATGCTAAGAGAACCCGTTAAGGGAGCGGTTGGAACGCTCATGACCAACTACGCATTGGAAAAGCGTTTGGGTGAACTTGGCGTGGAGTTCGTGCGGGCCAAAGTGGGTGACCGCTATGTGATGGAACAGTTGCAAGCCCGAGACGGTTGGATTTTCGGTGGTGAAACCTCCGGTCACCTTTTGGTATTAGATTGCCAAAGTACGGGCGATGGGATTGTCAGCAGCCTTCAGGTTCTCTCGGCCATGAAGCGACACGGCAAAACGCTCGCAGAGTTGACTGCTGATTTGAAGCTCTTACCGCAAGTGCTTATCAATAAGCGCATTGAAAAGGGGTTCGATTGGAAGTCTCATCAGCCAATGACCGAGGCTGTTGCCCGTGCCGAGGAGATCTTAAAGGGGCGTGGACGTATTTTGATTCGTCCTTCCGGCACGGAACCGCTTTTGCGTGTGATGGTTGAGGCCGATGACAAGAGTCTGGCTCAACGATTGGCGCAGGAAATCGCTGATACGTTCTAACTGAACCCATTCAGCGAAAGAGGTGTTGAGAAAGTCCGCTTGGACTTATTCAACACCTCTTTTTTGTCCTGTGGTTTAGCGCATTAATAAGTCCAATAATCCGGGAGCAATGGCAGGAGCTAGAAAGGCGGTGACCAGACCGGCCAACCCCATGGCAAGACCAGAGAAAGCGCCCGCGGTATTATTAATTTGAAAAGCTCGCGATGTGCCCATGCCGTGCGCGGCAACGCCTAAAGAGAAGCCTTGAACGTAACTTTTACGAATTCTGAAAAGCTTAAAAAGCGGCATGGCAATCAATGCACCAACGATACCCGTTAAAACAACAATACCCGCCGTAAATTCCGGAATCCCACCCATTTTTTCCGAAATCCCCATGGCAATCGGGGTGGTGACGCTTTTTGCGGCCATGGACATGATGCTTTCAAATGAGGCGCCGAATAAGACTCCCAAAGCAATTGTTGAGGCAACGCCCACTGTACAGCCGACCATGACACCGATAAAGATCGGTGCCCAAAGTTTGGCAAGTCGCAAACGCTGATCAAAAAGCGGAACCGCTAAGGCAACGGTGGCAGGTCCTAAGAGAAAGTGGACGAACTGAGCCCCTTCAAAGAAGGTATCGTAGGAAGTGCCCGTTATAAATAAAAGGGGAATCAAAATCGCTACGGCAATCACAAAAGGTGAAAAAAGTGTGATAAAGCCACTTTTGCGGTAAACAACAATGCCTGCTTGATACGCCAATAGAGTCACGCAAAGCCAGAGTGCCGGATTGGTTTGCATGTGAGCCCACAATTCACTCATTGTCATCATCGTCAACTCCCATGCGTTTGGCAACAAATTGTATGGTTAGCCCTGTAACAACCATGGTAATAGCTGTTCCCAAGACTAAAATAGCGGCAATCGCAACCCACTCGGAACTGATTCGTTCCCAATGCCGAATAATGCCAACACCGGCGGGAACAAATAAAAGGGCCAAGTGCGCCAAAAGAACGGATGCCGTCAGGCGAACCCGCTCAATTAAGTCGTCTTTGATAAAAAAGCCGATCAGTAAAAAAAGCATTCCGAAAACCGGCCCCGGAATGGGTAGCCCGAAAGCCAGGGAGATCGCCTCACCGGTTAGCTGAAGTAACAAAAATAAAGCAATGGAAATCAGCATGATCGTGTGCCGTAAAAAAGGAAACGACATTTTGTCATTGCCTCAGGAAAAAAACATGCGAAATATCAACTTTTCTCCAAATTGTCTAGGCGAAAACCCCTAGTATTTGTACCAATTTGCATGGTCAGAACCTCGTTGGAAAATAAAAATGATTCATCCCGAAAAACGCAATGCTTATTGGAGGTTTTTTATGCAAAAGACTCGTTGCGCATTGGCTGTCGGTTTAGCGATGGTTGCCGGTGTCGCTTGGGCCGTGGTGCCCCAGGTGAGCCCTGAAGTGCAAAAAGCGACCGAAACCATCTATAAAGACCCGGTCATTCAAAAGATGCTCACGGAGCTTACGAGCGATGAAAACGCTCAGTTCCGTTTTAACACACACATGGAAATTGCGCGCATTGCATCGCCTTCCCGTTATGAAATGCGTCGTGCCGAAGAAATCACCCGTCGTATGGTCGAAGAATGGGGTTTCGATAAAAAAGATATCATGACGACGCCCGAAGGGATCATTAAGGGTGCTGGCATTCAAAAGGTAGACGGTTTGCCTGTTTATAACGTCTGCGTTCGTATCCCCGGAACGTATTCTCAAGAAAAGGGCGCACAAAGCTATAAGGGACAATTCCCGAAGGTTTTGTTAGAAGGTCACATTGATACGGTGAATCCGGCTGTGTTGCCGCCGGCCGATGCCCCCTATGAACCGGTGAAGTTGCAAAAGGCCAGTGAAGCAATCGTAACCACACCGGCAGAATTGGCCGCCATTAAAGACGAATTGCACTTTGATAAGAACGGCAAGATCATTCAAGACGAAAATTACAAGAAAGCCTACGTTCGTTACGCAAGTCTTGAAGACGCCCAAAAGAAAGGTGGCTATCGTATCTATGTGCCGGGTTTCGCGGATGCCATGGGTAACACCACTGGCGTGTTAACCGCTGCCATCATGATGAAGAAGTACAACATCAAGCCGGTTTATGATATTTGGGTTTGCGGTACCGCTGGTGAAGAAGGTAAGGGCAACCTTTGCGGTATGAAGCAGTTGTATGGCTACAACCAAGATACCGGCAAGGGTAACAATGCCTTGAACTTTGTTGCGAACTTTGCTGCCGACTCGGGTCGACCGGGCTCGGGTATCTTTAATTACCTCGGTAGCTATCGTTTCGAAATTAAGTACACGGAACCGGCTGGTTACAAGATGGGCGACAAGGATGCGCCGAGCGCCTTGATGGCCATGACGCGTTCCATTGGCAAGATCGCCGCTTTGAAGACCGCTTGGGATACGGATAAGAAGGCTGAAAAGACAACCTACACGGTTGGCGTTGCTGATTGCGAAGAAGCCGCAGATGGTTCTCGCTCTCGCTCTTGCACGTTGATGGTCGATATGCGTTCGCCCACGCAAGGACCTTTGAGTGAAATCCGCTCTCGCATCGAACCGACATTTAAGGCTGCTTTGGATGAAGAAAACGCCAAGTACGGTTTGAAGACGGGTGACAAGAATGCGGTGAAGATGGAATTGGTTTGGTTCGGTGATCGTCCGGCCTATTCTCGTCCGAACTACAACGATATCGCCTCTCAAATTTACTGGCAATCGGCTCATACGGTCGGTACCGATATCATTAAAGAATTGCCGATCGGTGCTGCGAGCTTGAACGACAACGTGCCGGCTGCGGTTGGTGTGCCGACAGTGAACTTTAACGTTCATACGGCTGCTGCGAGCGGTGGCGGACATACCTTCAACGAATGGGGGCTTGCTGGTGATAACGTGGCCGAAGGTAAGCGTATCCTCCGTATGGTCATTATGGGCTTGACGGCTGCTGGTTTCCATACGAGTGATGGTAAGGTCGTCGCTCCGACGGCTGATCCGATCGGCGCACGCACGACGGAAGAAATGTACTAACTCATTGCAAGGCACTTAGGAGAAAACTATGAAGGCTAAGTTATTGGTTGCTTTACTCGGTTCGATGGCTGCCGGCCTTGCTATGGCGGACGTCTCCGGCGTCATGACGGTTCAATTGCAAGGACCTGGCGGTCACAGTAACGGCGCTTATGGCAATACCAATGCCGTTCACGCTGCTTCTCGCGCGATTTTGGAAATCGAAAAGGCGATTCCGTCGCAAAAGCAATGCATGATCACTGATTTCAACGGTGGTGTCTCTGTAAATGCAATTGCTGCTAATAGCGAGTTCAAAGTCACGCTTAATGCCAAGGACGAAAAAGAATTGGCTACCTTAAAGGCTAAGGTTGAGGAAGCGGTGAAAAAGGGCGTTCAAGCCGAAAATGATTTCCGTGGCGCTAAACCCGGACAATTAACACGCGGCGTTCCTGCCGAAGTTCGTATCACCATTAAATAAATGAGTGACCTTCCCAGCCGTCAAATCTTTTTGATCGCTGGATTGTGAACAAAAGAAAACCGGCGCTTATGCGCCGGTTTTCACTTGGACCAAAGAAGTCTTTTAGGACTTGTCAGATTAGTGTCGCCAAGGAGAACGCAACGCCAATCTTTCATTGAGCTGGGAGAGTTTCCGACGTTAGTTTCCACCCCTTATTGGCCCCTATCGTCAGGAAAGAAGCTCAAACTTCTTACTTACCGGGTACTTTACCGAAGAATTCTTTCGTGAACCTTACGATACGTGTAAGAAAAGAAGATTTGTGTAAATATAATAACGAGAATCATTCTTATTTGCAAGATTTTTGATTTATGCGAATTATAAAAATCAAGACAAACAAAAAACAGTTTCTGTCATTGCTCCTTTTAGGTGATGAGCAGGAAGACATGATCGACCGATATTTGGAGCAAGGCGATATGTTTGTCATGTTCAATAGTGATAAGCAGGCAATGGCTGTCGCAGTGGTCGCCGTTAAAGATTCAAAAACGGTTGAATTAAAAAATTTGGCGGTTGCCCAAACCGAACAAGGCAAAGGATTTGGAAGATTAATGCTCACCTACATCAGTGATTTCTACGCTGAAAAGTTTGAAACACTTTTGGTGGGAACAGGCGATGTTCAAAAAACGGTCGGTTTTTATGAACATTGTGGATTTTCTTTTTCGCATCGAGTCAAAGACTTTTTTGTTCAAAACTACAATCATCCGATTTTTGAAGATGGCGTAAACCTCAAAGATATGGTGTATTTGAAGCGTCGCATAGCAAAACCTAATTAGCATTTGTCGATCCGATCTGTAGTCGAATGTTGTTAGTACCTCTTTATTAAAGGTTTTTATTTCGGTAAGATTGCGTTTTCTTTACTTTTTTGGCCGGTAAAGCCATGTCTGAACACGAACTTCTTCTATCTGATTTTGATTTTGATCTGCCTTTAGATCGAATTGCACAGTTTCCTTTAGCCGATCGCGCGTCCAGTCGCTTGTTACATGTCATGCCTGACGCGCTCAAGGACTATCACTTCCGTGACATAGTGGATTTGTTGCGTCCCGATGATTTGTTGGTGATGAATAACACCAAAGTGATTAAGGCTCGCCTTTTAGGTAAAAAGGAAACGGGGGGTGCCGTTGAGCTTTTAATGGAGCGTATCACCGGTGAATTCACCGCCATTGCGATGGCAAGAGCCAGTAAGAGCCCGAAGGCCGGAACTCGTTTAATTTTTGAAGCCGAGGGACGTATCGAAACGGTGACCGTGACGGGGCGGGAGGGCGAATTTTTTGCCCTGCAGTTTGAGCATCCGGTTTTAGAGGTGCTTGATCATTTCGGCAAGGTACCGTTGCCTCCTTACATTGAGCATGCTGCCGACAAAAACGACGAGTCACGCTATCAAACGGTTTACGCTCAAACGCCAGGTGCGGTGGCTGCGCCGACCGCAGGCCTGCATTTCACTGACGAAGTGATTGACGCTTTGCATGCCAAGGGCATTCAAACCGTTTTTGTGACCTTGCACGTGGGCGCCGGCACTTTCCAACCGGTGCGTGTTGAAAAGCTTTCCGAGCACGTGATGCACTCGGAGTGGTACACGATCAGCGAGGAAACGGCTGAAGCTGTTAATCGGGCAAAGCGCGAAGGGCGGCGCGTTGTGAGTGTCGGAACGACCAGTTTGCGAGCCTTGGAAAGTGCCGCTGTTGAAAAGGGGCGCATTCAGTCTGGCGCTCGCGATACGCGATTATTTATTAAGCCTGGTTATGAATTCAAAATTATTGATGCGTTAATTACGAATTTTCACCTGCCTAAATCAACGTTATTGATGTTGGTATCGGCTTTGGCCGGTAAAGAGCGCATTGATTCTGCTTACCAATACGCCATCCGTGAACATTACCGATTCTTTAGTTATGGCGATGCAATGCTTCTTGAAAAGAAGCCGGAGAATGCGAAGTGAGTTTGGAATTTACTCTGAAAAAGACCTCAGGCAAGGCCCGCCGCGGGGAAATGAAACTCAATCACGGGACCGTTCAAACCCCGATTTTTATGCCGGTGGGGACGTACGGTACCGTGAAGGCGATGGCGCCCAATGAGCTTGAAGAAATCGGCTCGCAAATTATTTTGGGTAACACCTTTCACTTGTGGCTGCGCCCCGGGCTTGATGTGATTGCCAAGCACGGCGGTTTGCACCGTTTCATGGGATGGAATAAACCGATTTTGACGGACTCCGGCGGTTTTCAAGTCTTCTCGCTTAACGGTCTTCGTAAAATCACCGAAGAGGGGGTGAAGTTTGCTTCGCCGATTAACGGCGACAAGCTCTTTTTAACGCCTGAAGTTTCCATGCAAATTCAGCGAGTGCTCAATTCGGATATCTCCATGGTATTCGATGAATGCACACCCTACAAAATCAATGATCGGCCGGCAACGGAAGCTGAAGCGGCAAAATCCATGCGCATGTCACTTCGTTGGGCCAAGCGCAGTAAAGACGAGTTTGTACGCCTCGGTAACCCCAATGCCCTTTTCGGTATTGTGCAAGGGGGTATGTACGAGCACTTGCGCGAAGAGTCTTTGGAAGGTTTAAAGGCAATCGGTTTTCACGGTTATGCCGTTGGCGGTCTTTCCGTCGGAGAACCCAAAGAAGAAATGCACCGCATTATGGAGCATATCGTTTGGAAGTTGCCAGAAGATAAGCCTCGCTATCTGATGGGCGTTGGTACGCCGGAAGATTTGGTTGAAGGCGTGAGCCAAGGCATTGATATGTTTGACTGTGTGATGCCGACCCGCAATGCCCGAAACGGCTGGTTATTCACTCGCTACGGTGATGTCAAAATCCGCAACAGTAAATACAAAGATGACTTGCGGCCGCTTGATCCGACCTGTGATTGTTACGCCTGCCGTCATTTCACACGAGCCTATTTGCATCATTTGCAAAAGGTCAACGAGATTTTGGGCGCTCGGTTAAACACGATTCACAATTTGCGTTACTACCTTAACCTGATGCAGGAAATCCGTGACGCGTTGGATCAAGATCGCTTCCCGCAATGGCGCGAGGAATTTCATAGAAACCGCGCCCGCGGAGTGGATTAACCGGTCAAACTTGGTTGCATATGCGGGGTTTAACTGACTAAATTTGTCACAAAAGCCCCGTATAATTAGAAAACCCTGTTTTTGGGGACAGAAAGTGATTTCTGTTTGACTATTAGTTGGAGTTATTCATGTTTTTGATTTCGGATGCCTATGCCCAAACGGCAACTGCCGCGGGCGGTGATATGGCCAGTTTTGTCGGCAGCCTTTTGCCGTTGATTTTGATTTTCGTTGTGTTCTGGTTCTTCTTGATCCGTCCGCAACAAAAGCGTCAGAAAGAGCACGCTCAGATGGTGAGCGCTTTAACTAAGGGCGATGAAATCTTGACGGCAGGTGGCATTGCCGGTCGCGTTGTTGAAGTCGGTGAACAGTACATCGTTGTGCAAATCGCCACGGTGAAAGAACAACCGGTGACGTTGACGATGGAACGCGTTGCCATTCAGCGCGTTTTACCGAAGAACACGATTAAATCGTTCTAATCCGATAGAAAATCGCCTTTGGATACCAAAGGCGATTGTTCGTATTTTGACGAACAATTTTTCAATATCGGAATTAAAGAGAGCGTCATAGCGCCGTTCTCTTTTTACGTTTTTACTGGGGACATAACGTGAATCGTTATCCATTATGGAAATACATCGTTATTGTCGTCGCTTTATTGATCGGTGTGATTTACACGACACCGAACTTTTTTGGTGAATCGCCTGCCGTTCAGGTTTCTAGCCAAAAAGCGACGATCAAGGTCGATGAGAACACCTACGAGCGTGTGCAAACCGCTTTGAAAGAAGCCAATATCACGCCCAATGGTATTTTCTTTGAGCAAGGGGCTCAGCAAGCCACCTTGCGCGTTCGTTTCGATCCGACTCAGGCCGAGTTGCAGCTACAGGCAAAAGAAGTTATTGAGCGACTGCTCAATCCCGATCCCTCGGATCCTTCCTATGTCGTGGCGTTAAACCTTGTGCCGAACACACCGGAATGGCTCTTGAATTTGCATGCTTTACCGATGTACCTGGGTTTGGACTTGCGCGGTGGTGTCCACTTCTTATTGGAAGTGGATATGGAAGCGGCGATTAATAAGCGTGCCGAAGCGATTGCGACGGATTTAAGAACGCAATTTCGCGAAGAGCGCATTCGTCAGTCTGGCATCACGCGTAATGGCACATCGCTTGAAATTGCCTTCCGTAGTGAAGAAGAACGCGCTAAGGCGCGTGACTTGCTGCGTAACACGCACACCGATTTAACGCTCACCGATCGCGATGACGGTCAAACCTACCGATTGGTGGCAACAATGACCGATCGTTCGCTCACGGAAGTGCGCGATTACGCATTAAAGCAAAATATCTCCACGCTACATAATCGTATTAACGAACTCGGTGTTGCCGAACCGGTGATCGCTCAACAGGGTGCAAGCCG
>URFF01000055.1 GCA_900546995.1 uncultured Sutterella sp. | reverse complement strand
TCTTCCGATCTCAAGTTGCAGCATCCGTCTTTCTTACCGTCCGTTTTTTAGTAGTCGGTTTCGCAGCAACTTGAGTCGTTGTCTCTTCGATCTTATTGTCTTCTTCGACCAAATTCACGACCGCATCCCCATCAAGCGATTCGTTCGATGGGCTAGCGATTTCCTCGAGCTGTTGTTGAGCCTTAATTTCAAACTTGCCGTATTGCAAAAGTCTTTCCAAACGACGTTGCACCAACTCATCAATCGGCATCGTGATAAAGTGGCGCATTTGATCGGTCAAGACCTTTTTCATAGAAGCGCCCATCAGATGGGGATCTCGGTGAGCCCCGCCCAAGGGTTCTGAAAGAATTCGGTCAACCAAACCCAAATCACGCAAGCGATCAGCCGTTAAACCCAAGGCTTGAGCGGCTTCGGGCGCACGAGAGGCGTCCTTCCACAAAATCGATGCGCAGCCCTCGGGACTGATCACCGAATAGGTCGAATACTGAAGCATGTTGACCACATCGCCCACGGCAATAGCCAACGCACCGCCCGAGCCCCCTTCACCGATAATCGTCACAATAATCGGGGTCTTCAAGTGGCTCATTTCGTAAATGTTATGACCGATCGCTTCGGATTGACCGCGCTCTTCAGCGCCGATACCGGGATAGGCGCCCGGGGTATCGACAAAGGTAAATACCGGCAAAGAAAACTTTTCAGCAAGCTTCATCAGGCGCAGCGCCTTTCGATAGCCTTCGGGTCGGCTCATACCGAAATTACGCAACATACGCTCTTTCGTATCACGTCCCTTTTGATGACCGATCACGACAACGGGTTGACCGGCCAAACGGGCCAAGCCACCGACAATCGACGCGTCATCGGCATAAGCGCGATCACCGTGCAATTCGTGAAAGTCCGTGAAAATCATCTCGATATAGTCGAGCATATACGGACGCTGCGGATGACGTGCGACAAGGGATGTTTGCCAAGGCGTGAGCTCCGCATAAGTCTTTTTCACGAGCTCTTCGGTTTTGGCTTTCAATTGCTCAATCTCAGCGGTGAGGTCAAGCTTTTTGCCATCATCGCTTTCCTGCATTTTGGTGAGCTCGTCAATTTTTAAATGAAGCTCTTCGATTTGCTTTTCAAAATCCAAAAATACGAGTTTTGCCATTCTGTTATCTCTTCTTAGCGGGGATCATTTTCCAGTGATCGCCACAAAAACCATGTGGCCGCCGTCCGATAAGGCGCCCACGCATTAACGATAGATTCTACACGGGAACGGTTGGCTTTGCGGTTAATAGAAGCAACCGTTTCATTGGGAAAATAAAGGTTAACCAACGCGACACGAATTCCGAAATCATCAATCGGGAACACATCACCGCGCTTTAATCCAAAGATGAGCACACTCATCGCGCTCCAAGGGCCAAGTCCTTTGATCGAAGTTAGCGCGTCGATAACCTCCGTGTCGGTCATCTGAAGAAATCCTTTTTCAGACCATTGCTGAGTCACGAAACGCTGCGCAACCTCTTTGAGCGCATGAATCTTACGGGGGTTGAGCCCCAATTGACGAAGCGTTGCGCTCGCATTGACCGCCAAGAAACTCTCCCAGCGCCCTTGTCTCGCGCCATTGAGGCGATCCCAGAGGGTGGCAGCTGCAACATTGGAGATTTGTTGACCGACAATTGCCCTAAAAATGGATTCTGCAACCGAGTCGAAGCTCTTAAAGGGGACGTGGCGATAGCGCTTAATCAACGCGGCCAACACCTCATCGTTGAGAGAAAGCGCTTCACAGGCTTTCTCCCAATACTGAGGGGTCATGACTTGAGGGTCACTCATCGGTCGATGCTATTTTTGCGTTTCAACCAACACGCGCTGCCACTTCGTTCCTTGCGGCGTATCAACAAGCATCACACCCATTTGCGCCAAACGCTGACGGATTTCATCGGCCTTGGCGTAATCTTTAGCCTTCTTCGCAGCTGCCCGATCAGCGATGGCCGCTTCAATGGCCGCCTCATCCAATCCGGCGGTAGAGCCTTTCAAAAAGGCTTTCGGGTCGCCTTGCAAAATATTAAGAATCGCCCCGAGCGCTTTGAGCTGCCGAGTCATCGCACCGTCCTTGGTCGTATGCGCACGATTAGCCAATTCAAAAAGTTGCGCAACGGCAACCGGCACATTGAAATCATCATCCATGGCCGCCTTAAAGCGCTGGGCACACTCTTCATTCCAATCCAACGACTCTTGATCGGGCGGCACATCATTTAAAGCGCCGTAAAGACGTTTGAGCCCCTGATATGCATCGACAATCAAATCGCTACTGAAAAGAATTGGACTGCGGTAGTGCGTGCGCATCAGGAAAAACCGCAAAACTTGAGCACCGTTGCCAGCACCGAATTTATCGTCGGTTTCCGCGATGGCGTCACGAACGGTCCAGAAATTGCCGAGCGACTTGCTCATCTTTTCCTGTTTACCTTCCTTATTCATGACACGCAACGGTCCGGTGTGCATCCAGTAGTTGGCGAACTTCTTACCGTTTGCCCCTTCACTTTGGGCGATTTCATTTTCGTGGTGCGGGAAGATCAAATCCGGGCCACCACCGTGAATATCAAACGTTTCACCCAAATAGTGGCAGCTCATGGCCGAGCTCTCGATGTGCCAGCCCGGTCGACCCTTGCCCCAGGGGCTTTCCCACTGCGGTTCACCGGGCTTGGCGGCTTTCCAGAGCACGAAATCAATCGGATCGCGCTTTGTCGCATCGGTTGCCACGCGGGAGCCGCTTCGCAGCTCATCGATCGACTTACCGGAGAGTTTTCCGTAATCTTTAAAGCCACGCACGTTATACGCGACGTCGCCACCATCGGTTTGGTAAGCCAGCCCCTTGGCCTGAAGCTTTTCAATAATGTTGAGCATTTGAGGAATAAAGTGCGTAGCACGCGGCTCATGAGTCGGTGCCAAGCAACCCAAGGCAAGCATATCTTCTTGCATCGCGCGACCGAATTCCTCGGTTAAGGCATCACAGGAAATCCCTCGTTCAGCCGCGCGACGGATGATCTTATCGTCAACATCGGTGATATTGCGAACAAACGTCACGTCGTAGCCGCTTGCCTCAAGCCAACGGCGGATGATGTCAAAAGACACGAAAGTGCGCCCATGACCGATATGGCAGTAGTCATAAACGGTCACACCGCAAACATACATCTTGACTTGATGATCATTAATCGGTTTAAAAGGCGCCTTTTCTCGACTGAGCGTGGAATAAATCTCAAGTGACATAACCAGGTTTCCAATTCGTTAAGATTTAAGTTGTTAAGTATAAACGATGCAAAGTCAACTTTAGCGGGTCACTTTTCGCTAAATTTCGTCCAAAAGAAACGGTTCGTAACCTAATTGCAACGCCAAGAGAGCTCAATGCTAGAATCTTTGCATCACAGCTTCATGGATTAGACATGTCAACACAATTTCCGCTATGGCAGAAAAAACTCTTGGTGGCTTTATGCGGCTTAACCTTTTTATCCGCCGCCAATGCCGCCTATGAGTATGAAGAGCCGAAAAACGAGACCGAACGGGCCGCGCTCATCGACGACATGATGAAAGAGGGCCAATGGTCTTTGGCTTTGGAGCAGATTCAAAAAGGCATCAAAGTCAATCCGAAAAGTGCCCAATTGAAGTTTCAACGCGCGGTTGTCTATCAACGAGCCGGTCAACTTGACCGAGCCAAGGCACTTTTTGAAGAATTTATCAAAACCTACCCGGAAGTCGTCGAGCCGTATAACAATCTGGCAGCGATTTACGCTTCCGAAGGCAATACCAAACGCGCCCGCGCGCTTTTGCGTCAAGCCATCAACATTAACCCCAAATACGCGCTGGCTTATGAAAATTTAGGTGACCTTGAATTGCAAGAAGCGCTGAAGTTTTACAAAGACGCACTCAACGCCCGCCCCAATGACAAGCGGTTGCAACGCAAAGTGCGCACCATTGAGAAACAAATTCAGTAGGAGAATGTCCGATGTCCATCGTTACTTCTGGCGTACGTACTGCGCTCACGGCCTCAGCCATTTCGCTTTGTCTGTTAGCCGGTCAAGCAAACGCGGCCCTTGTTGAATTTCAAACCAACATGGGTAACTTCACGGTTGACGTGAACGAGAAAGCGGCGCCTAAAACAGCGGCTAACTTTTTAGCCTATGTCAAAAGTGGTTTTTACAATGGTACGGTCTTTCATCGTGTCATCCCCGGCTTCATGATCCAAGGGGGCGGTTTTACACCCGGGATGAATGAAAAGGACACAAAAGCGCCGATTGCTATAGAATCCCGAAACGGTTTGACAAACCAACGCGCAACGATTGCGATGGCTCGCACGGGGGATCCCAATTCAGCCACGAGCCAGTTTTTCATTAACGTTGCCAATAATCACTTTTTAGATGCCAATCAAGCCTCTGACGGCTATGGCTACACGGTCTTCGGCAAAGTGGTTTCCGGTATGTCAACCATTGATGCCATCGCCGGAGTTAAAACTCATTCCGTGGGTTTTTACGATGACGTCCCGCTCCGAGATGTGGTGATCAAAAAAGCCTCTATTGTTAAATCAAAAGGAAAGTAATTTTATGATTCGTTTTACAACCAATTTCGGTGTGATTGACTTGGAACTTGATTATGAGCACGCACCGGCTACGAGCAAGAATTTCGAGCAATACGTTCGCGATGGTTTTTACAACAACACCATTTTTCATCGTGTCATCCCCGGCTTCATGATTCAAGGCGGAGGCTTTGAACCCGGGATGAAGCAAAAAGAAACCCGTGCGCCGATCGAAAACGAAGCCGATAACGGCCTTCGAAACGACAAGTACACGATTGCCATGGCCCGCACGAGTGACCCGCATTCCGCAACGGCACAATTCTTTATCAACGTGGTCGATAACGACTTTTTAAACCACACGGCTCCCACACCGCAAGGCTGGGGTTACGCGGTCTTCGGTAAAGTCATTGCCGGGGAAGATGTCGTTGATAAAATCGCACGTGTCAAAACCCATCAATGGGGCTTTCATGGCGACGTTCCCTGTGATGACGTCGTGATTGAAAAGGCTGAGATTATCGAGTAATCCACACGCTGGGAAATAAGGACCGAATCCTTGGTGATTGGGTCCTTTTTTGTTCCCAAAGCCAAACAAAATGGTAGGCAAACGGCTTCTTTCCTGATAAAATACCAAGTAGTTCAAATTTAAATTTAAATTAACACGACAATTTTGTAACAATTTAAGTCCGACTTTGAAAACGGACTAGCCATGCGTCCCTTAAATTGGCGTTTCATTTGCCTATTTCTTAGGCAATTATTTTGGGTTACGCCTATTTATAATGAGACGCTTACTAGAAAAACATCAGTTTTGCATTCACCCTGTTGTTATGAATGATGCGTTAAGTACCCTGGGCATTGATATCGGCTCAACAACCATTAAATATGTTTTGCTTGATGACAAGCTAAATGTGCTCGCAAGCCACTATGTCCGCCACCGAAGTGCCGTCGTCCAAACCTTGAAAACCTTACTTAAGGATCTTTTGGCGAAATATCCTTGTGGGCAGACTCGTCTGCGGCTGTCTGGTTCCGGTGCACTACTCATCGCTCAAAAGCTGCAATTGCACTTTGTTCAAGAAGTGGTCGCCGCCGGCGCCTATCTCAAACATCACGATTCTCGTATTGACTGCGCGGTTGAGTTAGGTGGAGAAGACGCCAAAATCATTTACCTCACCAACGGGGTTGAACTTCGGATGAACGAAGCGTGCGCGGGCGGCACGGGGGCTTTCATTGACCAGATGGCCGTTCTTTTGGACACCGATCCAAGTGGCTTGGATCGACTTGCGGAAAATGCCAAGAAGAGCCATCCGATCGCCTCGCGCTGCGGGGTGTTTGCAAAAACCGACGTTGTGGCGCTTCTCAATAGCGGCATTCCCCGTGAGGAGATTGCCAGAAGCATTTTTGAAGCCGTTGCCGATCAAGCGATCAGCGGCTTGGCTTGTGGTCGTCCCATTGATGGCCATATTGCCTTCTTAGGGGGGCCGTTACACTTTTTACCACAGTTGCGAGCGGCTTTTGAACGCAAACTGAAGTCAACTGAAACGACTTTCACCCATTTTGAAAACGCGCAATATGCCGTTGCATTCGGTGCGGCGCTTGACGCTTATACAGCGACCTCAGATGCGTTACCGGAGCGAACGCTTCAAGAGGTTCTTCCCCTTTTGACAGATGATTTGGCCGCTCAGACCAATTCGGACCGATTGGCTCCCTTCTTTAAAAATGAAAAAGAACGTATTGAGTTTCAAACTCGACACAGTCGAGAAAAGGCGCAACGCAAACCGCTTGAAACGGCAACAGGCGACCTCTTTTTAGGGATTGACCTTGGCAGCACAACCGTCAAAATGGCGCTTTTGGACCAAGACGATGCCCTGCTTTATCATTGGTACGCCAACAATGAAGGCGATCCGCTACCCAAACTCATTCCTGAAATTTTAAAGCTCACCGCTTTGCCTCCGTCCTCAGCTCGAATCCGAGCGATCTGCACCACCGGTTATGGGGCGGCGCTAGCGCAAGCGGCTTTAGGCGCACAATTTAGCGAAGTGGAAACGCTCGCGCACCAACGGGCTGCGGTTGCCTTTGATCCACAAACGAGTTACGTCATTGATATCGGCGGGCAAGACATGAAGTGCTTGCGTGTGAAAGCCGGAACGATTGCCGATGTCAAACTCAATGAAGCGTGCTCTTCGGGCTGCGGCTCTTTTATTGAAACCTATGCCCACCAGTTGGGCCTGTCATTGACGGAATTCGTGCAAGCGGCCATGCGAGCCGAGCATCCCTGCGATTTGGGAACTCGATGCACGGTTTTCATGAATTCCAAAGTTAAACAGGCTCAAAGCGCAGGTGCCGGTGTTGAAGATATCGCCGCGGGGCTTTGCCACTCTATCGTACTTAACGCGCTACACAAAGTTTTACGTATCGCCGATACCGAACAATTAGGGGATCATGTTCTCGTTCAAGGTGGCACCTTTTTAAACGACGCCATCTTACGTGCCTTTGAGCTTTATATCGGTAAAGATGTGATTCGCCCCGACATTGCGGGGCTTATGGGTGCGTATGGCGCGGCGTTGATTGCGCGAGAACGTACCGATGAGAGTACACCTCAAATTGAGTTAAGCGCTGAGAAACTCGATTTATCCAACATCAAAACCACGGAATTTCGGTGCCGAAGCTGCAACAACCACTGCTTATTGACCCTACACCGCTTCGCAAGTGGGCAAAAGCACGTGAGCGGCAACCGTTGTGACTTTGCTTTGAAAGTGGGCAATGACGGCAAAATCTCGCCCAAACATTTCATCGATTTAAAGTGTGAGCTACTTTTTAATCGAGAACCGCTAGGCGAATCCGAGGCAACCCGAGGCACCATTGGACTGCCACGTGTGCTTAACATGTATGAGCACTACCCCTACTGGTTTGCCCTCTTTACGGCACTGGGGTTCCGCGTGGAGTTGTCGCCTTATTCGGATCATTACATCGCGGGACTCGGCACGGACAGTATTCCCTCGCAAAGTTTATGTTTGCCGGCAAAATTGGCTCACGGACACGTAACCTATCTCGCTCAACGCGGCATTAAAACGATTTGGATGCCCTGTATCCCCAAAGAACGAATCAGTTTCAAGGACATGCAGGGACGCTACGCCTGTCCGGTGGTGGGCGGCTATCCGGAAGCCTTGCGGCTAAATTTTGCTTGCGCCCACCCCGATACAACACTTCTCACCCCGTTTGTGGACCTGAGCCAACCGGCAACCGTGATTCGAGCATTGGCAGGCGCCTTCCCGACGATTGACGAAAAAACCATCCGGGAAGCGGAAGCCAAGGGCCGCGCGGCTTTGGATGACTATCAACGAACGATTCGCCGTGAAGGCGAAAAGCGTTGGCGAGAACACGAGCTCACACAAAAGCCGCTGGTGGTGATTGCCGCGCACCCCTATCACATGGATCCGCTTGTCAATCACGGCATTTGCACCTTGATCAGCTCCATGGGCGTGGATATTCTCACGGAAGACTCCATTGCGCAGCTTTGTCCGAGCGAAGACAAAGCGCTTGACGTGATTGATCAATGGACATTTCATAGTCGACTTTATCGCGCTGCCGAACTGGTGAAAGGCAAACCGTGGGCGGAGCTTGTGCAGCTGGTGAGTTTCGGTTGCGGCTTAGATGCCATTACGAGCGAGCAAATCCGCCGTATTCTGGAGCCGGCCGGCAAGCTTTACACCATGCTTAAAATTGACGAAGGCGACACCTTGGGGGCGGCTCGCATTCGTTTGCGCTCGCTTTTCGCAGCGGTCAATGATCGTAAGAACCACGCTGAAGGTGTTGCATCGAACGAAAAACCGATCGTTTTTTATCGTAAAACGGAAACTCGCCCGGTTGAAGTGAAAAAGCTCAAAACCATCTACATCCCGCAGATGGCACCGATTCACTTCCCCATCATGGAGCGGGCCCTACAAACGATCGGCTACCAAGTAAAGTTGCTTCCGCACGTTAATTCTGAAGCGTTGCAACTTGGGCTTCGTTACGTCAATAACGATGCCTGTTATCCGGCCATTGTCGTGATCGGTCAGCTTCTGGAGACGGTTCTCAGTAAAGACTTCGACCCGACGACAAGCGGTTTGCTTCTTGCGCAGACGTGCGGTCCCTGTCGCGCGACCAACTATGCCACGCTGCTTAAATGGGCGTTACGCGACCTACACATGGAAAACGTACCGGTACTCACCATTTCTCGGCATAAAGTCGAAGGCTCGTATCACCTTGATTTGGGTATTCGGGGATTCAGACGCCTCATGATCGGGCTCTTATACGGTGACCTTTTGCAAAAGGTGTACTTGAACACGCGAGCTTATGAAGCCGAAAAAGGCTCCGCGAACGCCTTACTGAAGAAGTGGACCGAGGAAGCCCGTAAAGATGTGGCCTCGACGATTTCAACCTTTAAGAGCAATGTGCACAAAATCGTCGAAGACTTCGCCGCCGTCAAACGCGTTAATGTCAAGAAACCTCGCGTTGGCATCGTGGGTGAAATTTTGCTCAAATACCACCCACAAGCAAACCTACAAGTTGTTGAAGAGATTTTGGCCCAGGGGGCCGAGCCGCAGTTAGGCGATATTTCAAGCTTTATTCTGTATTGTCTTTATGATCCGGTTTACCAAGCTCAAACACTTGACGGACCAAAGGTGAATGCGTTCTTCTCCAAACTGACGCTCAATTACCTTGAGCACCTCAGAGCGTACGTCAATGACGCACTACGCGGTACCGTTTTCGGGACAATGAGCACGCTAAAAGAGCTCTTAACCCATTTAAACGGTCTGATGTCACCGGCTCAACAAGCCGGCGAAGGCTGGTTATTAACGGCCGAAATGGTGGAATTCTTGCACACCGACACGCCCAATGTGCTGTGTTTGCAACCCTTTGCCTGCTTACCCAACCATATCACCGGCAAAGGGGTAATGCGCGCCTTGCGTGAGACGGTGCCCGGTGCCAATTTATGCGCCATCGATTTTGAAGCCGGTACGTCACACGCCAATTTCAGCAATCGGTTAAAACTCTTTTTGGCGCAAGCCGTTGATAATCTCAACGGCGAAACACCTAAACCGGTTTAGTGCAAATAGGTGAGTCATCATGGCTAATATCCCCACGCCCCGACACGGTATTTTAATTGTGACCTTGCCGGGGCAAGGCGCAACCGGCGAACGGTCCTCTCACTATTTTGATCCGAAAGCCAATCATGGCAAAATCCGTGACGCGCTCGCTCACTGGTTCACACTCTGGGGGATCCCTGTGGGGCACAGTGCCAATTTCGCCACAGAACTTGAGAAAAATACGGCCGAAGTCCTCTGGTGTGATGAGGTTCCGGAACACTTGCACGGACCGCAAACCGTGCGGTTTTACGCCCAATGCGGAGAACGAGTCCTTGAATGCATCAAAACACAACAACCCGCCGTCATCATTGTTTTGAGCGCTTATTTGTATGAAGCGCTGGCCAGCGAGTTTCTCGCTAGCAAAGTCACCGCATTGATTGGAAAAGCTTTGGGGCCGGCCAGAAGAATGACCACGATGAGATTGAAAGCGCTGGAGCAAAAGTTCGAACACGCTCACATGCTCGTGTTGCCCACACCATCAAAAAATACGACCGATGCATTTGTCACGACTCTGACGGCACCCATCCGTCAAGCGCTCACCTCGGCTGGATTCACGCTTGACGAAAGTCCGGAAACACTGTCCGAAATCGCCAAGTCGCTTTTGGTGGTTGATGAAAAAGCGACCCTTCAAGCTTGGGAGAATCGTTTACGCATCGACTCATCCAGAGCGCGATCGCTATGGGAAACGCTGATTAAAGAGGGGACAATCTCCGCCCCGGATGAACGGGGCAGACACTTTTTAAAAAAGAAAAATTAAACGTCGCAAGCAAAAGCCCGACGTTTTGTCGGGCTTTTGCGTTTGGATTAATAGCTAATTGAATTAACCTTCAACGATTTTCAAGCCATTTTCAATGTTGGCGATCACAGTGTCCTTGCCAAACAGTTCAAGAGTCTTATCGAACATCGGAGAAACCTTTTCACCGAAGACTAAAACACGAATCGGCACGGCAACCACCGGCATCTTGATCGACATTTCATCCATGATGCTCTTTAAAACACCGTAGATGTTTTCGGCCGTCCAATCCGAAACGTTGCGAGCGCGTTCCAAGAAAAGCTTCACCGCTTTCAATGAGACGTCATTTGCGAGCACTTCGCGAACCAACGCTTCATCACGGGTGAGCGGACGGTAGAAAATCATGCAGGCATCGGCTAACGCTTCAAGCGTTTCCGGACGTTGCTTGGTGATTTCCATCACACGGGCCAAATCAGCGTGACCGTCAATCACGCCACCGCGAGCTTCAATGCGGGGCTTAACCAAACGGGCCAAGCGATCGTTATCGGCTTCGGCAATATACAAGTGGTTTAAGTGATTGAGCTTTTTCGGATCAAGGCAAGCCGGTGACTTTGAGCAGTGACGGAAGTCAAACCACTCAGCCAATTGCTGCTTGGTGAACTTTTCATCGTTTCCGTGACCCCAGCCCAAACGCGCGAGGTAATTAACCAGCGCTTCAGGCAAGTAACCTTTCTTTTCGTAATCCATGACGCTCGCGTCACCGTTACGCTTACTTAACTTGCGGTTATCCGGCCCGTTGATGAGCGGCAAGTGAGCAAATTCCGGTACCTCGGCGCCCAAGGCATGGTAAAGGTTGATTTGACGCGGCGTGTTGTTAATATGGTCAGCGCCACGCACAACGTGACTCACCTTCATATCGAGGTCGTCAACCACCACGGCGAAGTTGTAGGTCGGGATGCCGTCACCACGCATAATCACCAAGTCGTCGAGCTCGGCATTATCAAAAGAAATCGGACCGTAGACCAAGTCGTTCCAGGTAACCTTGCCTGTGTCCGGATTGCGGAAACGAATCACCGGTGTCACTCCTTCCGGGATCGGACGACCGACGCAGTTTTCAGGACGCCAACGACCGTCATAGCGAGGCTTAATCTTTTTCGCCATCTGCTCTTCGCGCAATGCGTCAAGCTCTTCCTTGGTGGCATAGCACTTGTAGGCGAGGCCCTTTTCAAGCATCATGTCAACCACTTCACGATAGCGAGCCAAACGATCCATTTGATAGATCGGACCTTCATCGTAATCGA
>URFF01000054.1 GCA_900546995.1 uncultured Sutterella sp. | reverse complement strand
CTTGCTTTACCATAAGCCGGCCGGAGAGATAGTTTCGGCAAGTGATCCTGAAGGCCGCCCGACGGTTTTCGATAAGTTGCCGGCGCCAAGCACAGGTCGCTGGATCGCGGTGGGGCGTTTGGACTTCAATACCGAAGGGGTTTTGCTCTTTACCAATAGCGGTGAGTTTGCCAACCAGCTGATGCATCCCCGTTACCGTATCGAGCGCGAATACGCGGTTCGTGTGCAAGGGGAATTAACCGAAGAGTCCAAGGCGAAGCTTCTGAAAGGCGTTAAATTAGATGATGGTATCGCCGCTTTTTCCCGAGTCGAAGATATTGGTGGTGTCTCCAGTAATCATTGGTATCGGGTGACGCTTGCCGAAGGCCGAAACCGTGAAGTGCGCCGTACGTTTGAGGCGGTTGGATTGACTGTTTCCCGTTTGATTCGCGTGCGCTTTGGCGCAGTGCTCTTGCCTAAAGACCTTCCTCGCGGAGCGAAGATGCTTTTGAGTGAAGAGTGGGTGAAGGGCTGGATGGCTGACCTCAAGGCCGGTCACGAGCGTGCCGGTGTGGTTCCTCAAAAAGCGACTAAACCGCTCTCGCATCAAGGCGAGCGTGCGAAATCCGGTCGGGCTCAGGCCGGTATGGGGGCCAATAAAGGGGGAAGAAAGTTTGCCGCTCGCAAGGATGTTTACGACAAGGGCTATGAAGGTGTGGCAGAAAGCAAAAAACGTGCCCGAAAGCGTGCGGATAATCAGCCGCGAGTGATGCGTCGTCGATAATTTTTGAGAACACTTTATGAGTTTTTTAAATCGAGTACCGGTTTTTAATGATCCTTATGTGCGTCGGCTTTTTGCCTATTTGCCGCCGTACAAGAAATTGATTGCGGGCGCCGTATGTTGCATGATTTTAGGAGGCGGCGCGTCCTCCTTGATCGCGATTTTGCTCGGTAAACTCACCGATATGGGTTTTTATGAGCACAATCCGCTCATTGTCTGGTTAACCCCGCTGGGTTTAATCGGTATTTCCATTTTGCATGGCGGCACGCAGTTTCTGTCTTCCTACCTTTTGCAAAAGGTGAGCCAAGGGGTGCTCGTTCAGGTGCGAAACCTGATGTTTTCCCGCGTGATCACTTGGTCCTCGCAAAGCTATCAACACCATCTGTCCGGTCGCATTGTTTCGAAATTCATTAATGAAGCCTCTGCGGCATTGGGCTCAGCAGCGGAAATTCTCACGACCATTGTTCGTGATTCGCTGCAGATTATTTTCTTGGCCTGCATTCTGATTTATCACAATTGGCTCTTAACGTTGGTGACCTTGGTAGTGGCCCCTTTGCTTGCGATGGTATTAAAGTGGGTGAGCCGTCGCATGAAAAAACTCACTCAAGGACAGCAAAACACCTTGGGTGAGATGACTGTGGCGATTCAAGAGGCGTATGAAGGGCAACGTGTCGTTAAGATCTATAACGGTTACGAATATGAAAAGACTCGCTTTAACGCGATTAACGAAAAGCTCAAGAAATTAATGATTCACCGTCAGGCGGTTGCCGCGGCCGGCACGCCACTTACTCAACTCGTGACGATGTCCGGTGTTTCCGTCGTGGTGGTCTTTGCGTTAATTCAAGCTCAAACCGGCAGTTTGACGATGGGCGAATTTACCACGTACCTTTCTGCGATGCTTTTGATGATGCCACCGATTCGGCATTTGTCAGCGCTTAATGGATCGATTGCTCAAATGTCGGCCGCCAGTGAAAGCGTGTTTTCGATGATTGATGAGCCGAGTGAACCCGATACGGGAACAAAGACACTTGAGCGTGCCACAGGTCACGTGGAATTTCGTCATGTGTGTCACACGTATGAAGGGGCGTCCAAACCTGCCGTTGACGATTTCAACTTGGAGGTTAAGCCCGGTGAGATGATCGCTTTAGTTGGTTCCTCGGGTTCAGGTAAAACAACATTGATTAACTTGATCCCGCGCTTTTGGACCATGACATCCGGCGATATTCTTTTTGACGGGATCAGTCAAAAAGATTTAACGCTTGAAAGCTTACGTTCGCAAATTGCCCTGGTCAGTCAAGACGTCATTCTTTTTGATGACACCATTGCCAACAATATCGCTTACGGGGTCAAGGATAAAGTGACACCGGAACAAATTCGAGAAGCGGCAAAAGCGGCTTATTTATTGCCCTTTATTGAATCGCTTCCCGACGGGTTTGATACTCGAGTGGGTGAAGGTGGCGCCAAACTCTCTGGCGGACAGCGTCAACGCATCTCTATTGCTCGGGCGTTGTTAAAGAATGCCCCGATTCTGTTGCTTGATGAAGCGACTAGTGCCTTGGATACGGAAAGTGAAAAATATATTCAAGCTTCGCTTGATGAGTTAATGGTCGGGCGTACGAGTTTTGTTGTTGCGCATCGCCTCTCAACCATTGAAGGAGCCGACAGAATTGTTGTGATGAAGGATGGCCGTATTGTGGAAATCGGCAACCACCATGAATTGTTGGCCAAGGATGGTGTGTATGCGACACTGTATCGCATTCAATTTGCCGATAAAGTCAAGGCGGAAGAAGCGGTAATGGTGTCATAGAGTTCATCAGTCGCTGGCAATATTTGAACGGGTCGAGAGTTAACTTTTTGACCCGTTTGTTTTTCTTTAAAAGAGTATCATTTTGCACCCTCTAATAGTTGTATTGAAAAACTGACCATGGAAACCGAGACCAGTGCATTAAAGGCAATTTTTTCAAGAACCTTCATCGCCATCTCTCTGATTAATATGGTGGGCATGATTGGCTACTATGCGATTTTTGTGGTCTGCACCCGCTATTTGATGGATGGTTTTGAGGCCTCTGCCGCAACGGCCGGGCTTGCGACGGGGATCGTTGTGATCGGTTGTTTGGTCGGTCGGTTTTTTACCGGTAGTGTGATTCGGGATGTTGGGTATCGCCGAGTTCTTTGGATTGGTGTCTTTTTCTTTTTCCTGATGAATGTTTGCTACTTTTTCGCTCATGAAATGTGGCAAATTTTCTGTGTTCGCTTTATTTCCGGCGTCGCGATGGGGGTGATTGGTACCGCAACCGGTACTTATGTGGCAACCATTGTGCCAAGACAATTTCATGGGCGAGGCATTTCGTATTTTTCGATGAGCACGGCTTTGGCCCTTTGCTTTGGACCGTTCATTGGGATCGCCCTTCTGGGATCGTTAGGCTACGATGGTATTTTTACTATCGCAACGGGACTGTCTGCACTGAGTCTTTTGCTCATGTGGTTTGTGATTGATGTCACGCCACCCGTTGATAAAGTTCGTCCGAAAAAACGAGTGGCGTTGGATGACTTCATCGACAAAAGGCTCGTCCCCTTTAGTATTTTTGTCGGCATTGTGTGTTTGACTTGGGGCAATGTACAAGCACTTTTAGCGGACTATGCCAAAACGTACGACGTGGTGGCAGCCGCTTCAAGTTTTTTCCTTTTGTATGCGTTGGCAAGCCTTTTAACTCGTCCGATTACCGGCAAGTTTTATGATGCTCATGGTCCGGTTGTGTTAATCAATATGACTTTGGGCCTCATGATTGCTGGCTTGTTACTTTTAGCGTCTCATGCTGGTAGTTTGGCCGTTTTAGTGGCCGGTGTCATTATGGGGCTTGGCTTTGGTAACTTCCAATCGCTTTCTCAAGTCTCCGGTATTTCGCTTGTTCCGCGGGAACGTTTTGCTCAAGCTACGAGTACGATTTTCATCTTTTTCGATTTAGGGGTCGGAATGGCGCCCTACTTATCGGGTTTTCTGGTTGAGCCGGTGGGATATGCGGGTATCTTTGCCATTAACGCTGCGGTAGTCGCTTGTACGATTCCGCTTTATTGGTATGTTTGGAAAAATCGTCCTCTTAAACAAAATGTGGGCGGTGAAGTGATCTAGTTAAGGCTAAAGGAAAATATCCTCGAAAAGCGTTCCCTATTTTGAGCGCTTTCAGGCATACTGTATTCGTCTCGGGAAAGTGAAGGAACTCGCAGTTTTTTGTTCCGATGTGCGCTAAATAACGCTATTTTTGTATGGCTTTCCCTTACCGATTGTGTTTTCCCTTTTTTTGTTTTTTGGAGTTTTCGTAATGAAATCTGATATTGAAATTGCCCAATCGGCAAAGTTGATTCGTATCGATGAATTGGCGCATAGTGCCGGATTAAGCGATGAAGAATTTGAACCTTACGGTCGTGACAAGGCCAAGGTTCAATTAAATCCCTCTCGCAAGCCGCACGGGAGGTTAATTTTGGTGACGGCCACTTCGGGGATGCCCGCTGGTTCCGGTAAGACCACAACCTCAATTGCTTTGACACAAGGATTGAAGCGTTTGGGTGAAAAGGCGGTTGTTGCCTTGCGAGAACCGTCTCTCGGACCGTGCTTCGGTATGAAGGGCGGTGCCGCCGGCGGCGGTTACTCCCAGGTTTTGCCGATGGAGTCGATTAACCTACACTTTACCGGTGACTTTCATGCCATTACGGCGGCTAATAATTTGATTGCTGCCATGATCGATAACGCCCGTCATCAACGTCAGGTGGACTTAAAGACGGTCATTTGGCGCCGAGTAGTGGACGTTAATGATCGCATGTTGCGTAATATCATCACCGGTCTTGGCGGTCCGGCAAACGGTATCCCGACGGAAACCGGCTTTGATATCACGGTCGCAAGCGAATTGATGGCCGTGCTTTGCCTAGCAAACGACTTGGATGATTTGCGCGCCCGAGTTGACCGCTTGGTGCTCGGTATCAAGCGTGATGGGTCGGCCTATACCTGTCATGAGCTCGGTGCAACGGGTGCCGTGATGGCCTTGTTGTTGGAAGCCATGAAGCCGAATTTGGTTCAAACGCTTGAAGGCAACCTTGCCTTTGTGCATGGTGGTCCGTTTGCCAATATTGCTCACGGCTGCAACTCCGTGGTTGCAACGAAGGCGGCTTTAACCCTTGGCGACTGGGCAATTACCGAAGCCGGTTTCGGTAGTGACTTGGGGGCTGAAAAATTCATCAACATCAAGTGTCGTGCGGCAGGTCTCGTGCCTTCCGTGGTGGTGTTGGTAACCTCCACCAAAGCCTTGAAGTGGCACGGTTTGGTGCCATTGCCTGAAATCGGTAAGCCCAATGTTGAAGCACTCAAGAAGGGACTTTGCAACTTGGATGCGCACATTGAAAACCTCAAGCATTTCGGTCCGGAAATCGTGGTGAGTTTAAATCACTTCGCCACCGATACCGAGGAAGAAATCGACATCATCCGTAAGCACTGTGAAGCCGCCGGCGTGCGCTTTGCGGTCTGTGACGGTTTCGTCAAGGGCGGAGAAGGCGCTGAAGAGCTCGCTCGCGCCGTCATGCAAGCCGCTCAAGGCGAACCGAAGCCTTTGCACTATACGTATGAAGCCGATGACGATGTTGTCACGAAGTTGAATAAATTGGCTACAAATGTCTACGGTGCGAAGGACATTGAGTTGTCGCCTGCCGCTCAAAAGGATCTGAAACAGATTCAAGAATTGGGCTTTGATAAGTTGCCGGTCTGCGTGGCAAAGACACCGTATTCTTTGTCGCATGAACCGTCTTGGTTGGGTGCGCCCAAGGGCTTTACGTTGCCGGTTCAACGCCTGATTTTGAATGCCGGTGCGGGTTTTGTTGTCGCAACGACGGGATCCATCATGCGTATGCCGGGTTTGCCGAAAGCGCCAGCGGCGTTACACATTGATGTTGTTGACGGCAAGATCGTCGGCTTGTCTTAAGAGCCTCAGTCTTTTTTAGTCTGTTGAAAAATGATTCGGCCGGATTTGTCCGGCCGAACGTATTTTCGTGCCAGACTTTGTTAAACTTCAAGCCGTTTTTATCGATCTTTGATTGTGTTTTGTTATGTTCCAACCGCTTGACGTTGCCGACCCGAAAGCAGCTCCGCGCGCGCTCAATTTCCCTTATCACTATCGGCCTCACCCTTGGGTGTTGATGGCCGCTAAACACGTGCGCGCTCATTTGGAGCGAACGGCCATTGGTCAGGCCGGGCGGATGGTGGCCATTTTGGTCGTGAAAAATGAAAAGGGTCAAATCGGTTTTTTAACTGGTTGTGATCAATTTGACACAGACGATCGATTTTTTGAACCGAATTTTTGGCAGCAATTGCCCGTTTGTGAGATGGCACCGATTGCGACTGATTATTTGGATCGAGCAGAAAAACTGAAGCAAACGGCAGAACAAAACTACCTGAGTTTTCGAGAAAGCGCCTCGGAAAGACGCGTTCAACGCCGTCAAGAGCGTCAAGTATTAGGGGGAGCTTCCTATGAACGTTTGGCGCGTGCCAGTCAGCGAGATTCAGGCGAATTGGAGCGTTTGAAGCGACGCTATCACGAAGCGTTGGACGAAGTCGAGCGAGCTCATAGCCGTTTTCAATACGAAGCTGCTCAAGCGGTTACCAATGATTGGAAAAAACGACTGGGTAGCATTGTCCTCAGAAACGCTTGGGGTAAGCAGATCAATCTTTTTGATTTACTTTTCGAACGTTACGGGCACAACGAAGAGTTATTAAAAGCGATTTTGAGAACGTCCTTACCGGCATTAATTAAACGCGCCTTTGATGAACACATGAGGCCGTTGGCGGCTGGGACCTTTTGGTGGGGGCCGGTAGCCGCTCATGATGCACGAGTGCCAAATGCTTTTTATGCATTTCCCAAGGAGCGCCACGAGACGTTGTTGAGTTTTTTACTGGATGGCATTCCGTTTGAACCTAACGCCTTGGCATTGGATTCTTTCAAGGACTGGGAACCCGATATTTTGTTTGAGGATGATCATTTAGTGGCTGTGAATAAACCGGCGGGCATGCTCTCGGTTCCCGGTAAACATCCGATAGCCAACGTCTATGAAAAAATGTTGGCTCGTTACCCTCAAGCGGAAGGCCCCATGCTGTTACACCGCTTGGACATGGCAACCTCTGGAATCCTTCTTTTTGCAAAAACGAAATTAGCCCACCTGATAGTGCAGGAGGATTTCGCTCGGGGGCGGGTGAAAAAATGCTATATCGCTCTTTTAGAGAAACCGCTAGCGGGCGTTAGTGGTGAGGTTGAGTTACCTTTGTGCTTAAATCCCTATGAACGTCCCCGGCAGATGGTGGACTTCACCTACGGACGTTATGCCCTGACTCGTTTTGAGGTCTTGGGTGAAACGAACGGAAAGACACGAGTCGCGTTTTATCCCGTGACCGGAAGAACGCATCAATTACGTCTTCACGCAGCTCATGCGTTAGGACTAAATTCTCCGATTGTTGGTGATGATCTTTACGGAGAGCCTTCTGATCGGCTGTATTTACATGCTCAAAGCATAACGTTTACGCATCCGGTCACCCATGAGACGATCACGATTAAGGCGCCTTGTCCTTTTTGAAATCATTCGTGCGGAGTACACTTCCCGCCAAATGAAATTAAGGAAGCAGGATGTTTGATCTCTTTTTATATCACCTGACGCTTTGTTTGCCACTTTTTCTATTGGTGTTGCTCGGTTGGGCGTTGGCGTATTTCAAAGTATTCAGCGCCGAGTGCGCCAGGCACCTTTCAGACTTCACGTTTCGGTTTTTAATGCCCGTGATGCTCTTTGATTTGTTAAGCGACCTGTCAGAGATGCCGCCCGTGGATTGGCGAGTCGTGGTTGCGTTTTTTACTTCCTGCTTTTTTGTGCATCTCTTGGGACGAGGCCTTGGCAATCGTTTCCACTTGGACAATACGGGGAAGACCGTGTTCGGAATGGCGGCGATTTTCGGCAACAACGTTCAGCTCGGCGTGCCAATCGTGCAAGTGAGTTTGGGCGAAGCGGCCATGCCCACCATCAGTTTGCTCATTATTTTCAGTGTGTTGATTTTATGGACAGCCGCTATCGCTTGTGTGGAATTCGGCAAAGGTGAGGGGCCGGTCAATGTCCGAAAAATTCTTTTTTCGATGACTCGCGTGCTTAAGAATCCTATTGTGTTGGGCATTTTGTTAGGTGGCGCATTTGGACTGACTGGATTGAAGTTACCTCACTTTGTTGATGGAACATTGGCCTATATTTCTCAAGCAACAACGCCGATTGCGTTGGTCGTGGTTGGGATGGGGTTGGCGCAGCATCGATTTAGCGCGGCTTTGCCGAAGGGGTTGGGCATTGCCGCATTAAAGCTCGTTGCACAGCCTGCGATTGTTTATGGACTTTGTTTGGCCATTGGGTTAAGCAAAGAGGTGACGCAGGCGGCTGTTTTAACTGCCGCATTGCCCGTGGCGATTAATATCTACATGATGGCGGTGGATTTTCGAAGTGAAGAAGCGGCGGCAAGTAACGCCATTTTCGTCTCAACGATTTTGTCTGCTATTTCCATTCCGATTGTTTTGACGTTGATGGGTGTCACACAAGTAATCAGTTAACTTTGTTCGGATTTCTCCTCATAGAGATGTGCCTTGGGAGGTCGGACAATCCATTTAGAAGTGGGTCATTTGAAAAGGAGGGTAATGATGTCTTTTCGTATGAAACTGATTGCCACCGCTCTTACATTGGGGTTTGCGGCAACTTCTGCCATGGCTGCAGAACCGCTTTACACCGTTAAACCCAAAGTAACCGCTTTGGATGCGGTTCCGGTCAAAATCATGGTGATCGGTAACTCCTACTCGTACTACAACTGCGGCGTGTTTGACTACCTCTGGGGCTTTGCCGCGGATCAAAAAGAAGACCTTCAAACGGCTCAAGCTACGATTGCTGGAGCTGACTTGGATTGGCACCACGTAGAATCATTGATTAACCCGCCGGGAAAGAGCTGGTCTTTCATTTTTAAGAAAGATAAACAAGGGCGGCTGTTTGACGCGGTTCTTTTGCAACCGAACAGCATGTCGCCGATTGATCCACGCATGGTCGACAACTTTAAAGAATGGGCGGCAAAACACATTAAGACCATTCGCGCAGCGGGTTCTGAGCCTGCGTTAGTGATGACTTGGGCTCGTAAAGGCAAACCGGAGATGACCAAACCTTTGGCCGATTCGGTGATCTCTGTGGGTAACGCCAACAATGCGTTGGTGATTCCGGTGGGGCTGGCCTTTGCAAATGCTTTGGAAAAAGATCCTAAAGTGAATTTGATCATGCCGGATAATTCGCATCCGACCGCGGCCGGATCCTATTTGGAAAGCGCGGTTATTTACAGTGCCCTCATGAAACATCCGATTGAAAAGTCTAATTATTTGGGTGGTTGTGAAAAGCCGTTAAAACCGGAGCTGGCTGCTTTCTTGCGCGACGTTGCCTGGCAGACGGTTAAAGATTTCTACGGTTGGAAGTAGTTCTTAAAATTTCGAAATTAACGAAAATTTTATGGGAGGTGCAAGAACCTCCCTATTTTTTAACTCATTTAGTGCCAGAAATGGTTGTTGTCGCGGTACACTCTAAATGTAACGGTGTATCGCTAGAAATACCGCAGCTGTTTTTATCTAAGAAAGGAGAGATAACGATGTGGGATTTACTCTTAAAAGGGGCCATGGTGGTGGATCCCCTCAATCACATCGAGGCTATTCGTGATGTCGCTATCGAAAACGGCGTGATTGCCGAGGTGGGTGTTGATTTGCCGGCCGGTAGCGCCCGTGTGGTTGAAGATTATAGCGGACGAGTTCTTCAGCCTGGCATCATCGATAGCCACGTTCATTTAGGTGAAATGTGGGGTTCACCCTTCGGTTTTCGCATGTTGGCGATGGCCGGTGTGACAACTTGCTTGGATATGGCAGGCCCCTTGGACAATGTTTTAAAAAATATCCCAACCTATGGTAGTGGGATCAATTGCGCCATTTTGCAATTTGCGTCTCCTCCCTTCACATTTAAGACCAATGAACCTTCTAAGGCTGAAATGGATGCGCTGATTGATCAATCCATGAAAGACGGCGCATTGGGCGTGAAGCTTTTGGGCGGTCACTACCCGTTAAAACCTGCTGTCAGTTCCTTGTTGATTAAGACCGCGTTAGAGCACGGTGCTTATATTGCATGGCACGCTGGTACAAGTGAACACGGCTCCAACATTGAGGGGATGCGCGAAGCCATTGAATTAAGTAAAGGCAATTTCTTGCATCTGGCTCACATTAACGCCTACTGCCGCGGTGCGGTCCGTGATGAAGTCGATGAAACGCGAGAAGCCATTGAGTTGCTGTTGGCCAACCCCAATGTGCATTGCGAAAGCTACATTTCACCGCGAAACGGCACGCGTCTGAGTTGCTATGAAAACGGTGAGGTGCAGTCGAAGGTTACGGGTAACTGCTTGCGTCGCTTCGGTTTCTCAACCGATAAGGCCGGTATTGAAGCAGCGTTTAAGGCTCGTAAGGTTTGGGCTGTCTATGACGCGGGTGGCTATTCAGATTTAATGACCGGCGAGGAAGGTCTTGCTTTCTGGAAGCAACATAACACCGATGTCGGTGGTTCCTTTAATGTGAATCCGCCGCTACCTCGTGTGTGGTTAGCTGAAGCCAAGCGCCCAGACGGCAGCTTTGTGGTGGATGCTTTATCAACCGATGGTGGTTGCATCCCACGTAATGTGCTCTTGTCTCAAGGCTTGTCGTTGGTCAAACTCGGTATTTTGACCTTGTCGGAATATGCTGCTAAGACATCTTTGAACGCAGCGCGCATGTTGCGCCTGCAAAATAAGGGGCACTTAAGTGTCGGCGCTGATGCGGATATTACGATTTACGACTACGACTCTCAAAAGCCCGTGGCCACGTTTGTTCGCGGTAAGACGGTCTTTAAGGACGGTCAGGTTTATGGTGCCGGTGGCTCTGTGATTTGCACGGCTCAGGGTGCTGAAGCCGTGAAGGCAAAGGGTATTGATACAATTGTTGTCGACCCGGGGCAACCTGTCGAACGTTTTATCGTTTAGAGCGTTTGATTCGTTTTAATTAGATAAGCGCCTGGGAAGCATTCTTCTCAGGCGTTTTTCGCTTTAACTGTTTTTCGGAATTTGCGTCCGGAAAAACTTGCGTAGACAGTTTGAGTTTTACTGCGATTTTGTCGGGTTTGACTTAAGGTATCTCGGCGTTGGATCCAATCATCATCAAAATCAGCCGATGTTTTCAAAGCTAATGTTTTTTGAGCCTGAATGCTTTGCCAGAGCAAGAGGGCAAAAAAACCAAGAAGCACCAAGATAGTGCCGGCTTCAAGATAGGTGTTCATTTCCATATCGCTTTCTCCTTTTTCTTTCATTTCTGTTCGCCGGAAATTCTATAAATGAAGTTTGACTGCTCGGTGACAAAAGTTTGACAGTATCTTTACGCTGCGAAACGTAGTGCTTTGCTATGATGGATAAAACAATGTCTTGCTAGGAGTGTGACGATGTTTAATTTTGTTTTCCAAAACACAACCAAATTGGTTTTCGGTCGCGGTCAAATTGCACAGTTGCAAACATTGATCGAAAAAGATAAGAAGGTGCTGATCACTTTCGGTGGCGGTAGTGTTAAGCGTAACGGTGTTTACGAGCAGGTACGTGAGGCGTTAAAGGATCACAACACGGTGGAATTTTGGGGAATTGAGCCCAATCCTGCGGTTGAGACCCTTAGAAGGGCTATCAAGCTTGGATTAGATGAAAAAGTGGACATGGTATTGGCTGTCGGTGGCGGTTCGGTTTTAGATGGAACGAAGTTAATCGCAGCCGGTATCGCCTGCCCCGATACCGATGCTTGGGCTATTGTGAAAACCGGCACAGCAACTAAACAGATTCCCTTTGCGAGCGTGATGACGCTTCCTGCCACGGGTTCTGAAATGAATAACGGCGCCGTGATCTCTTGCCACGAAACCAAAGAGAAATTTGCTTTCCGAGGCGATTATCCCGTTTTCTCCATTTTGGATCCGGAAACAACCTACTCGCTTCCAAAGCATCAAATTGCCTGCAGCTTAGCCGACATTGTGGTGCATTGCTTTGAGCAATACATGACCACACCGGGTCAAAGTCGCGTGCTTGACCGTTGGGCTGAAGGCGTGATTGCAACAGCGATGGAAGTCGCCCCGCT
>URFF01000053.1 GCA_900546995.1 uncultured Sutterella sp. | reverse complement strand
GCTGATGGGAGGAGGCTATCACATCGGTAATGTTGCCCCTATGGCGGAATTCAATATTGAAAATGATCCGGAAGCCGCTCACATCGTGTTTGAAGAAAAGTGGCCAATCACCATGGTGGGGCTTGATCTCACGTATCAAGCCTTGGCGACCGAAAGCGTTAAAGAACGAGTTTCGAAAATCGGCACCCCCGTCGGGAAATTTTTAAGCGACGTCTTGCATCACTTCTCCGAAACCTATAAGCGCTCCAAAGGTTTAACGGAACCCCCAGTTCACGACCCCTGCGCGGTGGCGTACGTGATTGACCCCAGCGTGATCGAAACTCGAAAGGCGCCCGTGCACGTGGAATACCGCGGGCAATACACTAGTGGCATGACTGTGGCCGACTTAAGACGAGCAGCGCCGGCGGATTGTCACACTCAGGTCGCCGTAAAACTCAACGCTGATAAATTCTGGACTTTAATTGAAGAAGCTACCCAACGGCTGGCAACTCGTTTTGAACAACGCCACTGATTTAAGACAATATGCATAACGAAAGCATTGAACTTCGTCCGATTCCGCATGCCGAGCGCCTTGCCGCTGGAGCTTTGGGACGTGAGGCGCGTTTACTTCGATCCATGTTTGAAAGCTACTGTCGCAAACACCACGGCACTGACTCTTTGTGCCCGGAGTGTCAAAAACTGCTGCATTACGCTTTAACCCGCTTGGCGTGCTGCCCGTTCGGCAATCAAAAACCAACTTGTTTCAAATGTAAAGTTCATTGCTACCGAGGCGAGGAAAAGGATAAAGTTAAAGCTGTCATGCGAGAAACGGGGCCAAAAATGCTATGGGTCCATCCCCTATTGACTGCGGAGCATCTTCTTAAAAATTTAAAAGAAGCGCCCGATCGACCTCGCAATCGCAATGCTTTAAAAGGGAAAAAATCCAATGAGTTTGAGAAAAAGTGAATTGACTGAAAAACTCAATGAGCTCAAACGTCGGATGAAAACGAAACAAGAAGACATTGCTCAAGAGTGGAAAATCGCTCAACGCGAGTGGAGAATCAGACAGACCAAACTTAAAAGTGATCTTAAAAGAACCGGCGATGAATTAAGTTTGGGCTGGGATGAGGTTCAGGAAAAAACCAAAGCCAAGGTCGATGACAGGCTGGATAAACTGGATGCCAAAGAACTTGAAGAATTGATCGGTCATTTCCGTGAGGACTTGGCAGATTTAGAGCTGTTACCGGAAGGCGCTGTTTTGCGACAACTCCCCGCTCGTCGCCCGATGAGCATGTCGCTCGAGGAAACTTTACAAAAGCGCAGTACGCATCGTGACTTTTCCGGTGAAACAATTCCGGAAGATCAACTGGCGGCTATTCTTTGGGCATGCGATGGCGTGAACGGCAAAAACGGTCGGAGAACAACACCGTCGGCGATGAACTGGCAAGATGTCAGCGTCTACGTCGTGCAAGCGAACGGCATTTGGAAATACCTCCCCAAACGCAATGTTTTACTCTTTATTGAAGGGAAAGATCATCGCGGCGATTTCGGCGAAATTAAACCATGGCTGAAACTGGCTAGTCAGCACCTCGTGTTTGTTTCCGATGGTCGGAAGCTGGAGACACTCGCCACGAAACTTGTTGACAAAGCGTTTGATGTCAACCTCGCAATGGGTGAGTGGGGTGAAAGAGTACGGGCACTGAATGTCGGCGTTAAAATTCAGGCCGTTTATCTTGCCTGCGCGGCATTAGGCGTCGGCTGCGCATATCGGCTCTTGATTAATGAAACCAAAGCCCGTCAATTATTGAAATTAAGCGAGTCTGAAAAAATTATGGCGATTTGCTCCATTGGCGATCGCCCTGAGTCGCTTTTGGATCATACGATTTAAGGACGAAAAACCGCGCGGTCAATACTAAAGGCCGCGCGGCTAAACAATCCGTTCATAGCTTAACTTAGCTTTTTACCCGAATACGGTTTAATTGAATAGTTGACAACCCCGAAACAGACCCATTCCTCACCTTCTGATGGGTAAATATCTTTATAGAGTCCCGTTGAGTTCTCCGCCTTCAAGTAGATGGTTTCGCCATTTTTCATAAAGCGTTTGACGGTGTATTCATTGTTGATACGCATCACAACGATATCACCGTTAACCGGTACACGGCTTCGATCAACGATGATCAAATCCCCATCATCCAACCCGGCATCAACCATGGATTGACCGGCCACGCGCATCACAAAGGTCGCCGGCTGGTTCTCGATCAATAACTCGTTAAAATCCAACGACTCTTTATAGCTTTCAGCCGGTGACGGGAAGCCGGCCTGCACGGAATACGCTCCCATGGGAACCGAAACCTTCGTACGAGCGAGAACCGGCAAAGCCCCTTGCGGCAAGGCTTCACTCACAGCTTCAGAAGACTCCAAAGCACTGAACTCTCGCCCCATACTGTCCTCAATTAAAGAACGAACCCAACTGCTTGCGCCCTTTTGGCGGAAGTATTCTTTTTGTTCATCGCTCACACGAATCAAAATCGTTGAACCAAATGCTCGATCAGTGAGCGGCTTTCTTCCCGCCCCTTTGCGCTTACCACCCCAATTTGGGTGAGCTTTCGACGGCTTGCTCTCAGAAGAGGTTCGTTCTTTTTCTTTAATTGATTCCGTACTCATAAGGACTCCTGTTCACATCACCTCGAATGGTAAAAATGATGTTGGGATACAACACCTGTAGCAATTTCTGAACTTGCATCGCATCTTCTAGACGATTGAAAAAACTCACCCGAGCTTTTTGCCACACCAATCGAAAGTCGGGCCGTTTTTTAAGGTTTCCATACAACGCGATACCAGAAAACCGACGCATACCATGGCACTTGGCCAGCAAATAGTATCTTGTTTCCGTCATGGTCAGTACCTCCAACGGCAACAAAACCCGGCTCACCTTGATATTGTAAATATTTATTCAAAAAATCTCAAAAAATTATTGACAATAGATGGGATTATCTATAACATTCCATCCTCACGCGCCGGTAGCTCAGTTGGATAGAGTACCTGGCTACGAACCAGGGGGTCGCGGGTTCGAATCCTACCCGGCGCACCAAATTCCAAAGCCTCAGTTCCTCATGAACTGGGGCTTTTTCAAAACCGCTCATATCGTGTAAGTTAGATTCCCGTCTCGACCACCGAATCAACTTGCAATCCGACTTAAATTCCATCAAACTCAAAATCGTACCCAGTTAAACATTTTCTGCGAGCGGACATGTCAAACCAAATTTTTTATCAACATTGGTCTTCTCCCTGTGGTCCCATGTGCATTGCCTCTTTAGGCGATGAACTGGTTATGAGCGACTGGATTGAGGGCTGGCATCGGCAAACGATTTTGAATCGATTTGACCGCCTACTTAAGCCCGTGTGGATTGATGAAACAACGCCTGTTATTTCCGAAGCCATCAAAGAGCTTCAGCAGTACTTCAATAGAGAACGAACCGATTTTGATCTTCCCGTACGCCTGATCGGAACGCCCTTTCAAATAAAGATTTGGCTGGCATTACAAAAAATTCCTTACGGCGAAATCAAAACCTATGGTGATATTGCGCAAGCGATCGGTCAACCTAAAGCCAATCGGGCTGTTGGCGGAGCTGTCGGTCAAAATCCCCTTTCAATTGTCGTCCCCTGCCATCGGGTACTGGGCAACCGAAACGCTTTAACGGGATACGGCGGCGGGATGCTCGCCAAAGAGAAACTTTTGGAAATCGAGGGAATTTTTCCGAACATTCTCTGACACAACACAAGCGAAAGATACAATCTTAATCAATTCTCTTCTAGTAAATCAGGGACACTCGGTTTATGATAGCTAGCGATACAAACTACGCGGTTTTCATTAGGATAAACCGCGTTTTCTAATAAGGAGATCAACACCTATGTGTACCACCGTTATTGTTGGTAAGGCCGTATCGAAGACGGGCCGTGTTATCGTCGGTCACAATGAAGATTCCGGCGGACGTGTTTTGCATCAACAGTTTTATGTCCCGGGCGGCAAGCATGCCGCTGGCGAAATGTTGGTTGCCGAACCGGGCCGTGCCCAAGTGCCTGAAGCCGCTGAAACCGTGACGACTTACTGGTCTAACATGCTTCAAATCGACGGCTCCTCTTTTGACCAAGGATTTGCCAATGCAGCCGGCGTGGTGCTTTGCTCCAACGGTGGCGGTAGCTCCTTTGACGGCGACGATCCCGATGAAGCCTCTTTGAAGTTAAAAGACGGTGGTGTCGGCTTCTTGTTACGTCGTGTGATCGCCGAGCGCGCCCATACGGCCCGTGAAGGTGTTGAAATCGCCGCTAAACTTCTTGACGAATACGGCTATTTCGGCAGCGCCCGTAACTACACCATTGCTGACAAAGATGAAGCCTGGTGCTTGAACGTTGTGAAGGGTCATCACTATGTCGCCAAACGCATTCCCGACGACAAGGTGATGTTAATTTCCAACATGCTTGCCATTCGCTCGGTTGACATCAATGACCACGAAAACGTAATCGCCTCGCCGGGCTTAATTGAATACGCCATTGAAAAGGGTCGTTACACGCCGAAGGTTCCGGGCGACTACAGTGACTTTGACTTCGCCATGGCCTACCAAAGCGATGAAAACCGTCACGCACCGACGAAATCGGTTCGTATGCGTTTGGGTTGGCATGCGATCACCGGCGACTACTACAAAGACGAATTGCATTATCCGGAAATTCTTCCGCCGGCCGCTCCGATGGGAGTCGAAGACGTCATTCACGTTTTGGGCTTAACCTGCTACGAATCCTATGCAACCCGTGGCGACGGCCGTGAAGACGCCTTCCACGTCTCCGCCCGTGACATTTCCCGCTCGCAAACCCGTGAATCTTGGGTGTGTGATCTGACCGAAGATCCCTTATTCATGACGATGTGGCGTTGCACGAGCTATCAGGATACCGGCGTTTACATCCCCTGGTTCCCGATGTCCGGTAAGATCCCGGAAGGCTATCAATGGATGACGCTTGAAGAAGCTCGCGCCAACCACTTCCATTTGAAGCCCGAATACCTCAACTACGATTTGGACCACAGCTACTTCTTGTACGCAACGGTCGGTGAACTCACCAACTTCAATCGCGGTTTGTTGCCCGGCGTTCTCTATGTGAAGAAGCTTTACATGAGCGACGTTGCCGAACGTACCGCCAAAGTGGTTGAGAAAGCCAAGGCCGCCGCAACCCGCGAAGAAGCCGCTGAAATTCTCGGCAACTTCACTTGCGATGAATGCAAGGCCATGGATACGGTCTATGAAGCGGTTTTGGATGCCATCAACTTACACACCATGCACGTCGACGTGGAAACGCTCAGCGTCAAAGACGACGGCAAGGTTGAAGTGGTTCTCTTCGGTAGCCCCGAATTCAATGTCGAAGGCTTGGATTTGGATACGGTTTACTGGAGCTTGGGCTTTACCGGTAAGAAGGAATCGGTCAACGCGCCTGCCAAACCCATTGACTGCCGCTTTGAAGACTGGGACGGCGACGGCATTGTTGACGCGGTCCTCACCTTCAACGCAAAAGACGTGGCTCAATGGGCCATCCCGGGTGCTCGCATCGACACCTACCTGCGCGGTCTTTGCAACTTGATTCGCTTTGTCGCAATGGATGAAGTGGAATTCGTTGCCTAACCAAGACTTCTAGCAACAGCTGAAAAAGCCGTTCGTTTTGAACGGCTTTTTCGTTGACGAGAAACTTGTTAGAATGCTTCGGTCGTTTAATTCCAAATGCATCATGCCCTTATTTGCCTGCCCCACCAATTCACCGAAAGTTCACGAAATTACACTCACAGATCCTTGTTTTATTTCCGATTTGCATTTGAACTCCGAAGATCACGGTGAAGTTGAAGCTTTTAAAACTTTTTTGGATACGGTGGCTGAGAAACGGAAAGAACTCGTTATTTTGGGCGATTTTTTTGACTATTGGGTGGGCGACGACGCCTTATTTACGGCAAAAGCGGTGATTGAGCCTCTAAAGCAGTTCAGTCAAACACATTCCATCTACTTTATGCACGGAAACCGAGACTTTATGGTTTCCGACCGTTTAATGCATGCCATGGGGGCGACGCTTTTAGCCGATCCCACCATCGCCCGCTATCAAAACCAAACGTTACTGCTTTCGCACGGCGATCTTTGGTGCACGAAAGACGTGGATTATCAAAAACTACGACGTAAGGTGCGTAGTGTTTGGTGGCAATGGTTAATGCTACGTTTTCCGCTCAAAAAACGTTTAAGCATTGCTCACAATGCCCGAATGAAAAGCCGAACACAAAAAAACAACAAGAAAGCAGAGGAAATGGACGTTGAGGCGGCCGCAGTTATCGAGGCTGCCCGTTTAACGTCAGCGGATATGATCATTCACGGACATACCCACCGTCCCGGTCAAATTTCACTAACCCCCACTCTTTCACGATACGTGTTGGGCGACTGGCGGCATCAAGCTGACAGTCATTTCGGTGGTTCGTGCCTCGTGTTTGAAGAAAAAACACCTGTCTATTTGAGTTTCTAGCGCTTGTGCCATTCCTTGTCGCTTTTGAAGCGATCTAATTCTTCTGTAGGCATTCTTCTGCCTACAAACATCATTTAGTTGAACTTTAACGCTACACAAAAAAGCAATACCGTTAATTGCTTATGTTTTTTAGAGAACTACCGTTTTTTACTTATTTTCGTTCAAAACCCGAATAGTTAAACTGACAAACCTACTCTGCATTCTAAAACCTGTCATTTCTACAAATCGGTAAAATCCGGAAAGGACAATAATCATGAAAAAGATGCGGATTGCCATCACGGCCGATACGATGCCGGAAATCTCGCACGTCACCAACCTTAAACTTGCACCCTTTGCTCCTCGTCAGCTTGTTGAGGTTATCGCCGAGCTCGGTGCCATCCCCATTATTCTTGCCGACGTTGCTAATGCGCGTCCCGAAGACTATCTGGATTTGTTTGATGGTTTAATCATTCCTGGAGGACCCGATGTGGATCCGGAGTTTTTCGGTGAGCAACCTGTCTGGGCGCTTGGACGCACAAACTACAAGCGCGACGCCTTTGAGATTGGTTTAATTAAGGCCGCTCATGAAGCCGGAAAACCTCTCTTTGGAATCTGCCGTGGTTGCCAGATTATCAATATCGCTCTTGGTGGTTCCGTCTGGCAAGATCTGCGCTCACAGTGCTCCGAAGCGTATATTCAACACGCCCAACAAGCACTCGGCTCCTACCCGGTTCATGAAGTTCGCGTATCTGAAGGCTCTTGCCTTTTTAAAACGCTCGGCGACCGAGTAAAGGTCAACTCGCGCCATCACCAAGCGGTTCATCAGTTGGGTGAAGGCCTTAAAGTTACGGCTCAAGCTCCCGATGGTGTAATTGAAGGAATTGAAAGCCAAGACGGGACCTCGGTGGTTGCTGTGCAATGGCATCCGGAAAACATGTGGCCGGAACACGAAGAAATGAAGCAGCTTTTTGTTGACTTCATCGAGCGTGTGAAGCAAAGTGCTCAATAGTGACGGTTAGGAGTGATATTCATCATGCAAGCCGTTAAAAACAAGTTGGGCCTTTGGAGCATCATCTTTTTAGGAATCAATGGAATTATCGGTTCAGGGGTTTTCCTGCTGCCCAATAAAGCGATGGATCTTTTCGGTCCATGGAGTCTGCTCGTTTTAGTGTTCGACATGGTGCTTGCCCTTTGCATTGCGCTGTGTTTTGCTGAAGCGAGTTCTCTATTTAAAGACACCGGAGGTCCATACATTTTCGCTAAGGAAGCTTTCGGCGACTTCGTGGGCTACGAGGTGGGCTTCATTACCTGGGCAACACGCATTATCGCCTTTGCCACAATGAGTGTGGGTTTTGCCACGGCACTACTGGGCATCTTCCCTGAATGGAACACGGTCTTCATGAAAAACGTGATTTCCATGAGTTTGATTGCCATATTGTCGGCGCTAAACCTATGTGGTGTTCAGTCCTTTAAGATCATTCAAAACGCCATCACCATCGGTAAGGTCATTCCACTGGTTCTTTTCATTGCTGTGGGTATCTTCTTTATTGATGGTGGCAATTTCGTCACCCCGGTAACGACAACCTATTCAATGGAAACGTTCGGCAGTACCGCCATTCTCCTTTTTTACGCCTTCACAGGCTTTGAGGGAATTTGCGTGGTTGCTGGCGACATGAAAGATCCTAAAAAAGATCTTCCCAAGGCAACCATCATCACGCTCTTTTTCTGCTCGGTTGTCTACTTCCTGCTGCTAGCCATCTGCATCGGTGTGATGGGACCGGCTTTGTCAGAAAGTTCTGTGCCGGTTCAAGATGCCTTTGCGAAGATTTGCGGTCCGATCGGCGGCATCATTATCGCTGCAGGTACCCTCATTTCCATCGGTGGCATCTGCATCGCATCATCATTCATTACACCTAGAAGCGGTTTGGCGCTGGCTGAAAAGCACATGTTACCCGCTGTCATGACGCGACAAAACCGCTTTGGCGCTCCGTACTGGTGCATCATCGTCTCTGCGCTCATTGCCATGGCAATCAATATGACAGGAACTTTTACGACACTTGCTGCAATCAGTGTGGTTGCGCGCTTTGCTCAGTACATTCCGACTTGCTTGGCGGTCATGGTTTTCCGTAAGACAATGAAGGACGCTCCACGCTCCTTTAAGCTTCCCTTCGGAAACACCATACCGATTTTGGCCATTCTCATCAGCATTGTCTTCTGTACTCAGGTGTCGTTACAGCAACTGGCTATCGGTTTGGGTGCACTTGTCGTTGCGGTACCGTTTTATTTCATGCTATACAAACCGCACATGCAAAAGATGCGCTCTTAGCTATTAAGTTTATTAGCCAAGTTAAAGCACAGCCTCCCTACGCAGGCTGTGCTTTTTTCTATCGTTCGTTTAAGTTTTGAAAACTTTTGTCAGCATTTCGCACAATCCATTGTGTTATATTTTTTTCTGAAATTTTGCTGATTGAGGATGGCATGATTAAAACGCTTCGTGTTCATTTAGTTGTTGCGCTTTTGGGATTAGCCGCTCTGACCGGTTGTGCAGCGCCAACAGTAACGACGGAAGTCACGGTTGCGTCGCAGCTTTCCATGACGCCTGACATCAATCCGACGCTACACGCAATGCCCGATTGGGGAGACAAAATTGCCGTTATTCCGGCTAAAAACAAAAGTGGTAAAGATCCAATCTTCCTGCAAATTAAGACGGGGTTGGAATCCATGCTTAACCTCGCTCACATGGACGTTGTCTCAAAAGGACAAGGAGAAAAATACCGATTAAGCGTGGATTGGTCTGTTAAACCGTCACGCCAAATTGTCGCCTACGAAACGGTTCCTGCCACCGTTGTCGGATTCGGAGGCGGCTGGGGTTGGGGGCATCCCGGCTTTCACCACCACTACCGCGGTTTCGGCATGGGCCCGGGTATCGCTTGGGTCGAACGACCCTATACGGTACAAATGTATATGCGCTCTCTGACAGTGACACTTTATGAAATGAATGGGAAACTTGGTGAAGATGTTTTTGCCGCGACCGTGCGTCATGAGGCCTCTTGCAATCAAATTCAAGACATTATTCCTTACATGGTGCACGCAGCCATCGACAATTTATATGCGCAAAACGGCACCAAAACACTTGTAACTGTTCCGAAGACAAGCGATGTTTGCCGATAGCTCATTTTCAAAATCTACCCGCCCCGTTGCGCTCATTACGGGTGCTAGCGGCGGGCTAGGGCGTGAGTTTTCGAAACGTTTAGCGCAAAAGGGCTACCGTTTGATTTTGATGGGAAGAAGCCAGGCCAAATTGGAGGCTTTAACCCATGAAATTGAAACGCCTACTCAAATTTTTGTGTCTGACTTTTCAGAACCTGAAGCCATTATCGCGTTTGAAAATTGGCAAAAAGCAAACGATATCCACGTGGACTTGTTGGTCAATAACGCCGGATGGGGAAAAGTTGATGCGATTGAAAACTCTACAGCTACCGAACTATCGTCAATGATTGACGTCAATATTCGCGCCACCACGTTAATGACTCGAATTATTCTTGACGACATGCTTAAAAAGCATTCGGGAAAAATCTTAAATGTCGCCTCAATCGCTTCATTTTTGCCATGTCCGGGCTTTTCAGTCTATGCGGCAAGCAAAGCGTATGTGCTTTCATTTAGCGAAGCACTAAGAGAAGAGGTCAAAGGATGCGACATTACGGTCACTGCTCTTTGCCCCGGCCCTATCGACACAGAATTTTGGCAGCAGGCTGGCATTGCATCGACTAGGCCATTTAAAGCTTTTTTATCATCACCGGATTGTGTTGCTCAAGCCGGTCTGGATGCACTCTTTTCTAGAAAAGCCGTTTGTGTGCCAGGAGTATTCAACAAATTTCTGACCGTACTTAGCCAGGTTGCACCACGTTGTCTTGTTCGAGCGATCAGTTCGCGGGTGATTCGTTGGGCAAGTCGCGAAAACACAAAAAATTTGCATTTTTCTAAACATTAGTAGATAATAGCAGTCTGCGCGCCGGTAGCTCAGTTGGATAGAGTACCTGGCTACGAACCAGGGGGTCGCGGGTTCGAATCCTACCCGGCGCACCAAATTTCAATGCCTTGATCGTTTGATCAAGGCATTTTCATATGTGAAAAATTTTGGGCGCTTCCAAAAAGAAGCGCCCAACAGCAATTAATTCTTTTCTTGCATCAAAGTCAATAGCGTCGCATCGGGCCGCCACGAAATGCGGTATCGCGTTTGCTGCGGATCCTCACTTAAATAACGAACATCCGAGCCAATTCCGGCGGCGAAAATCAGATCAGAGCCCGCCCATAATAGCGGCAATGCTGCACGATCATACTCAGCAATATCCGCCTCTTGGTAAAGCGCTTTGAGCATTTTGCGAGGACGGTTGCGGGCAATCTTAAATTTCTCACCACCGCGACGGGGTCGAACCTGTAAAACAGCGGCTGCTAACAATGACTCGGGCACGCCCCATTCATTTCCTTGCACCGCCGTAAAAACAAACTCACCACTCCAACTGGGCACGGAGTATCGTCCCTCGCCCTTCCAAGCCAATGTGTGGATGAGCGTATTGTCCCGCTTGGGTGCGACCGCTTCTCGCATCACCAACCGGGCACCGTGTCGGCGCATTTCCATGTTGTCAATCCGAAACGCGAGTTTTGTGTCACTATGCGTTTCTCGAGCTTGACGTAACGCTTCCTCCAACCGTGCTTTTCCCGGGGGCACCAATGAGAAGCTTTCAAACCACGCTCTGAGCACCAAGGACTGACGCATAGGCGATAGCGCCATTAAAGCGGGAATACTTAACGTATTGGAATCAAGTCGAACTTTCTCTAGGTCTTCAGAAGCCACTTCTTTTAAAAGTTCTGACGTTTGAGCAACAAGCTCCACCGAGCGAGCGGCAGCCTGACGAAAACCCGGACGAATTTTATCCATGACGGGCAATACCTCATGCCGTATCGCATTTCTCAGATACGTGGTATCGGCATTACTTTCATCGTCTACCCAACTCAAGTTTTTCAATTCAAGGAAACGTTCAAGTAAGGGTCTAGCGATATGTAGCCACGGACGCACCAAAGCAACGCCATCGGTTTCTCGCACCAAGGGAAATGTGGCCAACCCCTCGACACCGGCTCCCCGCATCCATTGAATTAAAAAGGTTTCCAAACGGTCTTCCTCATGATGAGCCGTCATGATCATTGACGCATTAAAGGCCTTAGCGGCCTTTACCAACGCCTCGTAACGGGCCTTGCGCGCGGCCGCTTCAATCCCCTCGCCGGTCGTTTTAACCGTGACATAGGTGACTTTGAAAGGCACATTGAGGTCTTGTGCCATTTCACGGCAAAACTTCGCCCACTTATTCGCATTTGGGCTGAGTGCGTGATGAACGTGAAGAGCCAAAATTTCGTCAATCGGCGTATTACGCTTTTTCTTTAAAAGACACAATGCATTTAAAAGCGCAACAGAGTCCCTGCCGCCGGAAAAGCCCACGACAATTCGGGCTTTTCGAGGCGATGCATTCTGGGTAAACAACGAAGGGGTATCCGTC
>URFF01000052.1 GCA_900546995.1 uncultured Sutterella sp. | reverse complement strand
GGATCAATTTTCATAAAACCTCCTTAGCGGACACGCACGCTGCAAAGTTCGTGACCTTCGGGGTCAAAGAGGTGCGTTGCGCAAGCCAAGCACGGGTCAAAGCTATGAATGGTGCGAATGATTTCCAAGGGGCGTTCGGGATCAGCGACCGGCGTTCCCATCAAGGATGTTTCAAAAGCGCCCTGTTGACCGTCAGTTGCCCGAGGCGAAGCGTTCCAGGTCGTGGGCACAATCGCCTGCCAGTTGGCAATTCGCGTATCCTTGATCACGCACCAGTGGCCCAACGCGCCGCGAGGCGCTTCACAGAAACCCACACCACGGCATTCTTTGGGCCACGTCTTCGGTTCCCAGAATTCCATGTTGGCAGCCGTTTCATCGCCGCTACGGATATTGGCCACCAAATCATCAACGTACTGCACCATCTTGTGCGCGGTCCAACGACACTCAAGCGCGCGAGCCGCGTGGCGCCCGAGCGTGGAGTACACCGCTTCAAGCGGCAGGTTCAGTTCATTTAAAAGATCAAGGGCCGGTTCTTTAAAGTGCTTCACGTCCTTGGCAATCGAGACAATCAAACGCGCCAAGGGTCCCACTTCCATCATGTGACCGTTCCAGCGCGGGCTCTTAATCCAAGAGTACTTACCCTTGTCACCCAACCACTGGAATTTGGTCTTCGTACCCACCGATCCTTCGGGTAATTCAAAGGCCTGTTCGGTAACCCCCTCCCAGGGATGCAATCCTGCTTTGCCTTCCGGATAGTTGTACCAAGAGTGATCCACGAATTCCTGAATTTGGTTCGGATCGCGAAGATCCACTTCATGCACGTGGGTAAGATCGCCGTCGATGATGGCGCCGGCGGGCATCTGAAGCGACTTTTCCGACCAGTCGTTAGCGATTTCGGGGAAGTCGCCGTAGCAAAGGACGTTCTTCTTCACAAGACCGCCGCCATACTTGAACCATTCCGGATAGAAGGAGGCGATCGCCTTGATATCGGGCAAGTAAACATTTTCCACAAATTCGACGGACTGCTTGGCGATATCGCGCATGTAGTTCATCGTGACTTCGTTAATCATGTTGCCCGCGGCACCCGTGTCATGCATATTGATCGGGCAGGCAACGCCTCCCACCAAATAGTTCGGGTGCGGGTTCTTACCACCCAAAATCGTATGGATTTTGATGATTTCACGCTGAAAGTCCAACGCTTCCAAGTAGTGCGTGACCGCAAGCAAATTCACCGCGGGCGGCAATTTCATCGCCGGGTGACCCCAATAGCCGTTGGCGAAAATCCCCAATTGACCCGAGGCCACGAATTTCTTCAAGCGATTTTGCACATCGCGGAAGTAGCCCGGAGACGAGAGCGGATGATGCGGACTGATTTTCTTTTGCAATTCCGACACTTCGCGGGGGTCAGCGGAGAGGCTACTCACAACATCCACCCAGTCAAGCGCCGAGAGCTGATAAAAGTGCACGATATGGTCATGCGTATAAAGCGTCGCATTCATCAAGTTACGGATGATGTTCGCGTTTTTCGGGATCTTGATACCGATTGCGTCTTCCACGCTACGCACGGCCGCCAATGCGTGAATGCCGGTGCAAACCCCGCAAATACGCTCAACGAAGGCCCAAGCGTCACGCGGATCGCGACCTTTCAGAATGACTTCGAGCCCACGCCACATCGTGCCGGTGCTCTGTGAGTCGGTAATGATGTTGTTATTATCGATCACGGCTTGCACGCGCAAGTGTCCTTCGATGCGCGTGACCGGATCCACGACGATACGACGATCTGCCATTATTCTTCCCTCCCGAGTTCTTTATTGGTGTTTTTCGCGCGGGCCTGCGCCACAGCCGACATGGCCGCATGCGCGATGGCAGCAACGCCGACAACGCCCACGGTTGCCAAGCCCACCTTATCGGCGGTGGCTTCAATGCCCCCGAATCCGGGCGGCATGATCGTGGGTTCATGTGAATAAAACGACCCTTTGTCAAAGAAATTGGGCTCGGAGCATCCGATGCAACCGTGGCCGGACTGCACGGGCCACGACAAGCCCTCATTCCAACGAATCGTTGAGCAAGCGTTATACGTGGTCGGTCCCTTGCAGCCGACTTTATAGAGGCAGTAGCCGAGTTTGGCGCCTTCGTCATCGAATTTTTCAACAAACTGACCGGCATCAAAGTGCGCGCGACGATAGCACTTGTCGTGAATGCGCTGCCCATAGAACATCTTCGGACGCCCGAGGCGATCCAAGGGCGGCAGGCGATCGTAAGTCAAAATATAAGTGACCACCGCGGCCATCACTTCCGGAATCGGCGGGCAGCCGGGCACAAGCACAATGGGTTTATCGGTAATGATGTCGGTAATGGGCACGGCCTTGGTGGGATTGGGTTTAGCCGCTTGCACGCAGCCCCAGGCGGCGCACGACCCCCAGCCGATCACGGCTTTGGCGCCGGCTGCCACGTGCTTGATTTTAGCTAAGAACGTTTCGCCGGCCGGAATGCAGTTCACACCGTCATCGTTTAACGGGACGTTGCCTTCAACGGCGAGAATGTAATTGCCCTTGTATTTGGTGATGGTCTCTTCAAGCGCGGCTTCGGCCTGGTGGCCTGCCGCTGCCATGATGGTGTCGTCATAATCGAGCGAAATCATCGAAAGCACCAAGTCTTTGGCCACCGGGTGATAAGACCGGATAAAAGACTCCGTACAGCAAGTGCATTCCAGTCCGTGAAGCCACACAACCGGCAAGCGGGGCTTGGTTTGCATCGCTTCGGCGATTTCAGCGGCACCTGCGCTTCCGAGACCGAGGCTCGCGGCCGTGAGTGAGCAAAACTGCAGAAAACTGCGGCGGCTCACGCCCTGTCGACGCAACGCCTCGTATTGAGTTTCAAAATGCGTATCGTTCATGACGGGTAACTCCTTTATGTCCGCACGCTCTTTTTTGGGGTATCGGACAACCTTGCCGATCCGATAAAAACAAAAATAGGCGTCTAGCGGACCATCTCTGCGATAACTTCATTGTAGAAAGACGATAACGGGAAACGCTTTAGCAAACTATCGTCTTTTGTACCACCAAAGAGTTAAATTATGCGGTTTTGCGTAAATCTCAAATGAGCGCATTTTTAAGTTAGAAGCATTCTTTTTTCTTTTGTTTTAACACAGTTAGAAACATTTTCCATCCGTGTTTTCGCTAAACGTGTCCAAATGGATAGGCTCTTGACGGCTTAAATCCAAATGTTTTGGAGTACGCTTTAAATAAAGGATGAAAGAGATGGTTAACGAGCAACGATTTTTTAGAGAAACTCCCATGCACGCCTTTGAAAGGACATTCGAGCGAATTCGCCGCGAGCGCATGATGGGGCTTCCCATCTGCCGCGCCGATATCGGCGTGCGGGCATTGGGTTTTGTCCCCTTTGCTGGGCATTGGTTGGGAGCGCTCGTGACACCATGGTCGGTACTCGTGATTTTAGCCGCCGGCAATCGCCAAACCTGGCCTAACGTGGAAGTCGGCAAAATCATGCCGGTGACCCTTCCCGGTGGCGCCTTTCATTTCCTCGGTATGAGCGAGCCTGAACTCGGACGCTTTTTAGCCTGTTCGCTCATGAGCCCCATTGAACGGCTTTATCGGCAAAAAGAGGTGGAGGCTTTTGCGCTAAACGCCTTAAAACTTATGATGACACCAACTCAAACCAATGAAAAGACCGCGTCATCCGAGCGCTTGATCATGCGACGCCGGGACTTTTTCGCCCCCGATACTGAGTCCTAAGAGGTTTCGCTATGGATTTTTCGAATGCTGCCGTCACCTTGATCATTGATAAGTTCGCTCAGAATCCTGTGAGCCTTGTCAATACCCGGTCAACCGCCATCGCCCGAGCCTGTGAGGGGCAAACGCCGGAAACGGCGCGCCTTATTCTTCGCTCGTTACTGGGACTTTGCCCCGTGGCGCAAACTTTCGCCCTGGATTCGTCCATTGCGCTTTTAACCACCCCTTACTCTTCACGCACGGCCGAGGCCCGATCCAAACTCGTTGCCGTTGAAGCCATTTTAGAAACGCTTCGTGTCTTAAGTCTCGATCTCAAACGGATTGTCTCCCGAGCGCACGTAAGCGACGCGAGTCTTAAAACCATCGGAGCACTCAGAGCCAAACTCTGGCAACTTTCGGGCGCAACCCCGTTTGACACTGAAGCCGCCCTGGCTTTGTACGAAGAAACCGCGGCGCTAGCGATGTTGTGGCTCACCCGAGAAAAGAAAACGATCGGCGCCATTAAAACCGCCTACGATCGATTTGAAGACTTAACCCTCTCGGGTAATCGGCTCTTATTTCCCGATGAGCTCAAAAGTGAGGCGGCGCTACAGTTTTTACTCAAAGAGCTCACCGACAGCGAACAATTCGCGTTAAGCCCACGCTTGATGGGCTGTCGCGTGACGGGAGCCTTAGCAAGAATTCGGGCATCCGTGCAAGGCCCTCAAGCTCGAGGGGAATTCACAGTCAAAGACTTGATTGTCGCCCGCTTTGTGGAGTTGCGATATGTGGCAGCGGGCAAAGCGCCCGCTTACGGCTGCCAAGCCCTTCGATTGGATGAACACACCGCCGTCGGTTTATCGGAAACCGCTCGCGGTACGCTTTTACACTTTGTCCGATTAAAAAACGGCCTCATTGAGGCGTTTCATATCGTGGCGCCGACTGAGTGGAGTTTTCAGGCGGGCTCGCCCATGCTCACTTTAATGAACCAATACGCCCGCACGAAACTCACTGCACCAAAAAGCACAGAATCCGGATTACGACTGATCGCGGGTGCCTTTGATGCCTGTACGCCGCTTTTTGTCCAGTGGGAGAAAGGAGGCCATCATGCATGAACTTTCCATTGCCGAGGGCATCATTGATGTGGTCACGAGAACGGCTCGCGCGAACGCTCTTAAAAAAATCAAAACCGTGCGCGTGGCAATCGGAGAACTCGCCGGCGTTGAAATCGAAGCGCTTCGCTTTGCGTGGATTTCCGCCCGACGCGATTCGGTGGCAGAAAGCGCCCAACTTGTCATCGAGCGTCCAAAAGGCGAAGCCTGGTGCATGGATTGCACCCAAACCGTGCCCTTACCTCGCTACGGTGAAGCCTGTCCCCTGTGCGGGGGCTATCACTTGACGGCAACGGGCGGCACCGAACTGAAAGTTTTAGATATTGTGGGAGAGAATTAAGCCACTTCTCTCACCTGGATTTAAGGAGAAATGCATTATGTGTACCACTTGCGGCTGCGGGTCCGATCACTCGCACACCCATACTCATCGCGATGAAAACGGTCACCTCGTCACCCACACGCATCATGATCATGACCATGAGCATGAACACGTGGTCTCGGTCGAAGAAGACATTTTGTCGCGAAACAATCAGGTGGCGGCTGAGAATCGAAACACGTTTCGTGCTCACCGGATTTTGGCACTTAATTTTGTCTCAAGCCCCGGCTCGGGTAAAACGGAGCTACTTTGCACAACCATTGGCAAAGCCTCTGACATGCCGATCGCGGTGATCGAAGGCGATCAGCAAACAAGCCAAGACGCTGACCGCATCCGGGCAACGGGCGCCCCCGCTCATCAAATCAACACCGGCAAAGGCTGCCACTTGGATGCTGAGATGGTGCGCCATGCGGTCAGCCACCTCAATCCCGCCGATGAAAGCGTTTTATTTATTGAAAACGTTGGCAATTTGGTTTGCCCGGCCGAATTTGATCTGGGCGAGGCGCACAAAGTCGTGATTTTATCGGTAACCGAAGGTGAGGATAAGCCCCTTAAGTATCCGGACATGTTCCGCGTCTCTGACTTGATGATCATCAATAAGGTGGACTTGTTGCCATACGTGAAATTTGATATCGAGCGTTGCGAAGAGTACGCCCGGCGTGTGAATCCCAAAATTCAGATTTTGCGCGTCTCGGCCACTTCGGGCGAAGGCGTTGATAAATTCATCGCGTGGCTTAAAGCACAACGCACGATCGCATCTTTATAAGGGTGAGGCGTTTTATGGGGGCTATTTTTGCACGGTTTTATCGAATTAACGGTTTGGTTCAGGGCGTGGGTTTTCGCCCAACGGTTTTTCGTATTGCCAAAGAACTGCACTTAAAAGGCGAAGTGTTTAACGACGCTCAAGGAGTCGGTGTCACGCTCGAAGGTGACAAAGACGCGGTCTTGGCGTTTCCGGACGTCCTTTTAAAAGAAAAGCCCCCGCTTGCCCGCATTGATGTGATCACCCCACAGGAGCGCGAGCCCCGAGGCTATACGGATTTCACCATCACCGAAAGTCAAGAGGGAAAGGTGAAAACCGCCATCACGGCGGACGCCGCCACCTGCAAGGCGTGTCTAAAAGACATGTTTACCCCGGGCAATCGCCGTTACCGTTACGCCTTCACCAATTGCACACACTGTGGTCCCCGCTTTACGATTACGCGACACCTGCCTTATGACAGACCACAGACCACAATGGCGCCTTTTAAAATGTGCGACGACTGTTTAGCCGAATACACCGATCCGCTTGATCGACGCTTTCATGCGCAGCCTAACGCCTGCCCGGTGTGCGGTCCGCATTTGACATTCACCGGCTCCGATCGTGAGCCCATTGCGGGTGACCCGATTGATGAAGCGGTTAAAGCCATTCGTGCCGGATTCATCGTAGCAGTTAAAGGCTTAGGGGGCTTTCATTTGGTGTGCGACGCGAAAAACGCCCAAGCCGTCTCTGAGCTTCGGCGCCGCAAAGCCCGGGACGAAAAGGCTTTGGCCGTGATGGTCGCCAATACGGCAAGCGCACGGCTTTTTGCCGAGGTCTCGCAAGCGGCGCAAAAAGTGCTCGAAAGCGTGGCGCGTCCCATTGTGCTTTTACCGAAAAATCCCGAGAGGGAGCTCGAGGGCATCGCGCCGGGTCTAAGCGACATCGGCCTCATGCTCCCCTACACGCCCGTGCACTGGTTACTTTTTCATAGTCTCGCGGGGAAACCCAATTGCGCCGATTGGACCGAAGAGCTTGCGCTTGATGAGGCGCTCGTGATGACCTCTGCCAACCGCTCGGGCGATCCGCTTGTCATCGATAATGACGAGGCTTATGAGAAGTTAGCCGATATCGCTGATTTTTGGCTCATTCATAACCGCGACATTTTGGTGCGCTGTGACGACTCGGTCGTGCGGCTAATGGGCGAGACACCCGTTTTCATCCGCCGCTCAAGAGGTTACGCACCCGAAGCGATTCGCTTTAAAGACAATTTCGAGCCAACACTCGCTGCCGGCGCTTATTTGAAAAACACGGCGGCACTCACCCGAGATAACGAAGTCTTTTTAACGCAGCATATCGGTGACTTGGAGAATACGGCGACCGAGCGTGCTTATGAAAAAGCCGTCAATCACCTAGAAACGCTTTTTGAGATCAAGCCCACCTTATACGCGGCAGACGCCCACCCGGACTTTGCGAGCTCCCGCTATGCGGCGCACCTTGCAAAAGCAAATAACGCTCACTTTTTGTCGATTTACCATCACGCGGCGCATATCGGTGTCGCGATGGCTGAAATGGAGCGCGAAGAACCGACGCTGGGGTTGGCGCTTGACGGCGTGGGGCTTGGGCCGAATCAAGAGGCCTGGGGCTCGGAACTTTTGCTGGTGGGCGCCGGTCACTTTACCCGACTCGGTCACTTGGAAGCGTTACCGCTACCGGGCGGCGATCGCGCGGCGCTTGAACCCATGCGAATGGCCGCTGCCGTTTTAACGCTTTTGGGGATGGATGATGAAATTGCCGAGCGTTACCCCAATTTACCGCAGGCCGCGCATTTTGGAGAGCTCGTTCGAAACCCGCGCTTGAGCCCGCTCACCACGTCGCTTGGACGCTACTTTGATGCGGCCTCTAGCCTATTGGGTCTTTGCGATAAACAGCACGATGATGCCCGCGCCGCGATGCTTTTGGAAAGTCTCGCCTATCAAGCCTTGGGAGAGGGGCACCAAGACGGTTTTGTCTTTCTTGATGACCACACCGTGAGCCTTTTACCCTTTATGCGACGTCTTGCAACGGATGGGTTGAAAAATCCGGCGCAAGCTGCGGCGGACTTTCACGAAACGGTGGCTTTGGCGCTTGCAACGCTCACACAAAAAGGGGCTCAACGCATCGGTTACACCGGTCCGATCATGCTCACGGGCGGCTGCATGGCTAACCGCCTCTTAACCGAAGCGCTTACTGAAAAACTTCATGCGATGGGCTTTGAAACGTATTATCCCGTCAAGGTGCCCGCGGGCGACGGCGGCCTTGCCTTAGGACAAGTGTGGCTCGCGCACCTAGCACGAAAGGCGAAACAAAACACGATCGTTTACGACGGTGAAATTTAGGAGCGAGTCATGTGTTTAGCGGTTCCCGCGAAAATTTTGGAAATTAAAGACCGTGACACGGCCTTGTGTGACTTTAACGGCGTGCAAAAAGACGTGAATGTCTCACTCATCAATGATCCGAACCCCGGTGACTGGGTGATTGTGCACGTGGGCTTTGCCCTCAACCGGATTGATGCCGATGAAGCACAAAAAACGCTTCAAGCGCTTGAAGCCATTGAAAAGAACGCTCAAGGAGACAACGATGCAATACGTCTCTGAGTACCGTGATGGTGAGAAGGCGAAAGCGCTAGCTCAAGCCATAGGCCTTGAGGCCCATTCCCAGAAAACATACCGCTTTATGGAATTTTGCGGTGGGCACACCCATGTGTTATCCCGTTGGGGACTCACGGATCTATTACCTAAAAACGTCAAAATGATTCATGGGCCGGGCTGCCCCGTGTGTGTGCTTCCCATCGGCCGCATTGAAATGGCGAAAACCTTGGCGCTGAAGCACCACGCCATTCTTTGCACCTATGCCGACACACTGCGCGTGCCTGCCGCGCACGGGAAATCCCTTTTTGACGCGCGCGCCGAAGGGGCGGATATCCGCATGGTGTATTCGCCGATGGACGCCTTGAAAGTGGCAGAAGAAAACCCCGCTCGGGAAGTGGTCTTTTTCGCAATCGGCTTTGAGACCACAACGCCACCAACGGCAGTCGCATTGTTGACCGCGCGAAAAAAAGGACTTAAAAATTTCTCGATCTTTGTCAATCACGTACTCACCCCCGCGGCGATGAGTCATATTCTGAAAACCGCCCCACAAAACCCCAATGCCCCAAAGCTTGACGGTTTGGTGGGACCGGCACACGTCTCAACGGTGATTGGCTCAGCCGCCTATGAACCCTTTAGCCGAGACTGGGCTAAGCCCGTGGTGATCGCGGGTTTTGAACCATTGGATATGCTGCTAGCCATTTTGATGCTCGTCAGACAAACAAACGATGGCCGCCACGAAGTAGAAAATGAATTTACCCGCGCGGTGACACGAGAAGGTAACACCCAGGCCATTTCCCTCATGGATCAAGTCTTTGAAAAACGCGACACGTTTGAATGGCGTGGTTTGGGATCGGTTGCCCAATCAGCCCTTAAGCTTCGCGAGACTTTTAGTGACTTTGATGCCGAGAAACGCTTTGAACTTGAAGAGATCCGTATTGAAGACAATCGGGCTTGCGCTTGTGGGGCGATTTTGCGCGGAGAAAAAGAACCTTTTGAGTGCCCGCTATTTGGGAAAGTCTGCACACCGGCTCGGCCGATCGGTGCCTGCATGGTGAGTTCTGAAGGCGCCTGCGCGGCCTATTGGCGTTATGCGCCCAAAGCTAGAGAAAAGATAGAAAAAGAGGCTTCGCGATGAGTAGCATTAAACCAAATTTCATTAAAAAACTCGACTTGAAAAACGGACGCGTGGAAATGAGCCACGGTGCGGGTGGCCTAGCCACAGCACAAATGATCAACGAGATTTTCACGCCGGCTTTTCGCAACACCTGGCTTGATGACGGCCATGACGGTGCGACGCTTCCGGTGCTAAAAAATGCGGTCGTGGTTTCTTGCGACGCGCACGTCGTCTCACCTCTCTTTTTCCCCGGAGGAGATATCGGGCGGCTCGCGATTTGTGGCACGGTCAATGACGTCGCGGTTTGCGGCGCAAGACCCCTTTATATCGCGGCAAGCTTTATCCTTGAGGAGGGGTTCGCCCTTAAAGATCTCAAAGCCATTGTGGATTCCATGAGCGAAGCGGCTCGCGAAGCCGGCGTGGCTATCGTCACGGGTGATACCAAAGTCGTGGAAAAAGGGCACGGCGACGGTATTTACATCGCCACAACCGGTATCGGTGAAAAGATAACCGAGCACCCGATTTCAGGGCGCCTGGCACAGCCAGGTGACGCGATTCTCATTTCCGGAAGCATGGGCGATCACGGGACAACAGTCATGTCGCTTCGTGAAAATATGACTTTTCTTTCCGATCTCACAAGCGACACGGCGCCATTAAATACCCTCATTGAATCCGTCTTAAAAAGCGCCACGAATGTGCACGTGTTGCGTGACCCCACTCGAGGAGGGCTTGCCGCGACGTTAAACGAAATCGCGCACCAAAGCGGTGTTGGGATGCTACTGGATGAAAAAGCCATTCCGGTGAAACCGGCTGTCGCTGCCGCATGCGAATTCTTAGGCCTTGACCCCCTCTTCGTTGCCAATGAAGGCAAGGTCATTGTGATTTGTCCGAAAGACGAAGCCGAGAAGGCTCTTTGCGCCATGAGGGCTCATCCCTATGGGAAAGAGGCTGCCATCATCGGCGAAGTCCGTGAAGAGAATGCCGGTTTTGTTGAAATGCGAACGCTATTGGGCGGCAGACGCAGCGTGGATTGGCTCAATGGCGAGCAGTTGCCACGAATTTGTTAACCGAACTCAGACCAACTAAAAAATTATTTATTTTCTTCTCAAGGTCAAAATTGAGGATTATCTATTTGTTTTATATAATTTATTTAAATTTTAAAGTTAGATTTTAAATTTTCAATGATTAATCGCACTCTCAAAGATAAGCTGCTCTCACTGGCCAAGCAATACCCTATTTTGACTCTTACAGGGCCTCGGCAATCCGGGAAATCAACGTTATTGAAAAATACTTTCCCGAATTACCGTTACGTTTCGCTAGAAGATCCTGATATGCGAGAGTTTGCCCAAACCGATCCTCGCGGATTTTTGAGAAGTTACTCTAACCGGGTCATTTTGGATGAAGTTCAGCGGGTACCTACTCTTTTTTCCTATTTGCAGACCCATGTTGATCAGATTAACGACGTTGGCATGTTTCTTCTGGCGGGTTCTCAAAACTTTTTGCTAATGCCAAACGTGACGCAATCGCTTGCCGGACGCGCAGCGGTTTTGAAATTATTACCTTTTTCACACACCGAACTTTTTGCCGCCAATCGACTGCCTGAAACGTTGGAAGAAGAAATATTTCAAGGCATGTATCCGCGCATCTACGACAAGTCACTCAACGCCAACGAGTACTACCGTTTTTTCACGGAAACTTATGTTCAGCACGATGTCCGTCTATTGAAAAATATTGGTGATCTCGATTCGTTTATTCGTTTCCTGAAACTGTGTGCAGGTCGAATCGGCCAACTTTTGAATCTTTCATCTTTGGCTAATGATTGTGGTATTTCCGTACCGACAGCAAAAAACTGGCTTTCTGTGCTTGAAGCCAGTTATATTGCCCACACGCTCAAACCTTTCCATTCAAAATTTTCGAAACGTTTTGTTAAAACACCCAAACTGTATTTCTATGACACAGGGCTTGCTTGCTCACTTTTAGGTATCCGAACAGCCAATGATTTAGAAAGTCATTTTTTGCGAGGGGGACTATTTGAGAACCTCATCGTTAACGAGTTCATTAAAAACGCTTTCAATCAAGCTCAAGAACCCAATCTGAGCTTTTTGCGCGACCAACAAGGTCGTGAAGTTGATCTTATTGACGAAACGAACGACTGCGCCTACGAAATGAAATCCGGTCTCACCTTTTCAATGGAGTTTTTCAAAAATCTTCATTATTGGGGAAACCAACAAAATATTCCGATTGAAAAACGAATTTGCCTATATGCCGGGGAGCGGTCGATGCAAACATCAGAGGGATTGGTTAAAAATTGGAAAGATTTTTTACGTGAATCATCCTAAAAACGCCTTGCAAGGTCACCGCTGCTTTTCTTCGTGAGCAAAGATGGCACCTAAAATTTCGTTGACAAAGTTTATTGGAATTCGCTCCTGCTCAAGACGAAGTCGTTCGGAGGCCAAACGAGCTTGACATCCTCCGCGCCGTGAACGACGGAGATTCCCTACTGTGTCATCGGCTTTCGCAGATGA
>URFF01000051.1 GCA_900546995.1 uncultured Sutterella sp. | reverse complement strand
TGATCGCCGACGGCCTTATGGAAAATTTCCCCGCCGACTTCTACCTCGGCTGCCACAACTGGCCGGAAACGCCCGCGATGAAAATCGGTATTAACAAAACGGCCATGATGGCTAGCGGCAACGTTTTCCGCATTGACATTAAGGGGCGCGGCTCGCACGGCGCAATGCCCAACCTCTCCATTGACCCGATTTTCACGGCCATTCAAATTTGCCAAGCCCTCCAAGGGATTGTCACGCGTATGAAACGCCCCTTGGATCCGGCTGTTTTATCCATCTGCAAGATTGAAGCGGGCACCGCCTATAACGTGGTACCGGATACGGCCAGCATCTGCGGGACGGTCCGCACGTTCGACAATAAGGTCACCGACCTCTTTGAAGAACAAATGGGCAAAATCAGTACCGAAGTCGCCAAGGCGTTCGGTGCAACGGCCACCCTCACCTTCACGCGTCAATATAGCCCGGTGAAAAACACCCATGAATGCGTGGATCGAGTCCAAGAAGCAGTTCGTGAGCTCTATGGTGAAGAAACGCTTCACGATCAAGAACCGGTGATGCCGTCTGAAGACTTTGCTGATTATCTGGAAAAATGCCCGGGTGCTTTCTTCTTTGTCGGTTCCGGAGACGGTTCGCATCGCGAAGCCGGTCACGGTGACGGTCCGTGCTTACTGCACAATTCGTCCTATGACTATAACGATGCGTGCCTGCCGATGGCAGCAAGCGTCTTTGCCCGCGTCACGGAAAACTATTTGAAGTAATTTTTCAAAAAAGGGTTTTCAATTGCCGCTCAAAGTCTATCCTTGAGCGGCAATTTATTTAAATAAAACGCCCGGTTTGGCTTTCTTTGCTGGCTTTAATCTCGTCAGGTGTCCCGCAAGCCACAATCCGTCCTCCGGCATTCCCGCCACCCGGTCCCATATCGATGATGTAGTCGGCATTGCGAATCACATCCAAATCGTGCTCAATCACGATGACGGTTGCTCCATTTTGGATTAGCCGTTCAAAAACGTTCAGTAGCGTTTTCACATCCAGCGGATGCAATCCGATCGTGGGCTCATCAAAGACAAAAATGGTATCGGACTGTCCCTTGCCCATTTCGCCCGCAAGTTTTAATCGCTGCGCTTCGCCACCCGATAGACTCGGGGTTTCTTCGCCCAATGTTAAATAGCCCAAACCCAAATCATTTAAAACCTGAAGGCGCTGTCTGACAAGCTTCATGTCGTGACAGGCTTCAAGCGCTTCTCCCACACTCATTTCCATGAGTTCGGGCAATGTAAAGCGTCTGCCTGAAGCACTTTCATAGTGCACCTGATCGGCTGCCGGCGCATAGCGACTTCCACCACAGGTCGGACAGGGGATTTGCACATCAGGCAAAAACTGCACATCCAAATTCACGACACCGGTTCCGTCGCATGCGGGGCAGCGTAGTGACCCGGTGTTATAAGAAAAGTCCCCCGCTTTGAATTGAAGCGCCTTCGCTTCTGGCGTTCGGGCGAAGATTCGCCGCAACTCATCGTGCACATTCGCGTAAGTCGCCACGGTGGACCGAACATTAATACCAATCGGTGTCGCATCAATGAGTTTGATAAAACGAATCCCCGGCGCATCAATTCCCAAGACATGCTCGGGTAGCCTTTCACCATGCGTGAGAGCGTTCACAGCCGGAATCAAGCTTTCGAGGACCAAGGTGGTTTTCCCGGATCCAGACACACCGGTGACAACCGTTAATCGCCCTTTCGGCAAAGCGGCTTCAAGGGGTTTGACCGTATGAATCGCCCCCGTTTTTAGTGAAATCGTCCCTTTTTCAAAAAGCGTCTTTTCGGGCACTGTCGGCCGTATTCTTTGAGGTTTGTCATCAGACAAAAACGGCCCGATTTGCGAAACCGGATTATGTTGAAGATCGGTAATCGTGCCCTGGGCAAGCACTTGGCCGCCCCTGGCACCGGCCGTGGGCCCCATCTCGATCACCCAATCGGCCGCCGATAGGACTTGCGTGTCGTGATCAACCAGAATCACCGAATTACCGTCACGAACCAAATCTTGCATGACGCCAACCAAGCCGACGAGGTTAGCCGGATGCAACCCGATTGAAGGTTCATCGAGAACATACAAGACGCCGGTGGTTCGATTTCTGACGGCTCGGGCCAATTGCACCCGTTGACGTTCACCGGTTGAAAGCGTGGCCGAAGCGCGATCCAGCGTCAAATAACCGAGTCCCAAATCCAAAAGCCGTCGGGCGACATCGTTAAAGGCTTCAACGATATTGTCAGCCATCGGTCGCATTGCCTCCGGTAACGAATCAGGCACCCTGGCAACCCATGCTGAGAGTTCGGTAAGTGTCATCTGACAGACTTCGTCTAACGATAGCCCCATCAGTTTAGGGGCTCTTGCCGCCTCACAAAGCCTTGAACCACCACAATCAGGACAAACGGACTCTTTCAAGAATTTCGCGACACGCTTCATCCCCTTTTCATCTTTGACCTTCGCCAAAGCGTTTTCCACGGTATACACCGCGTTGAAATAGGTGAAGTCGAGTTCGCCGGCAAGCTCCGTGTTTTTCGATCGATACAAAATATGTTTTTTCTCTGCCGGACCGTGAAACACGATGTCACGTTCTTTTTCCGTCAGGTCTTTAAATGGAACGTCGGTTCGAACGCCCATCGCCCGGCAGACATCCACCATCAGAGACCACATGAGCGAATTCCATGGCGCCACCGCCCCTTCTTCAATCGTGAGGCTTTCATCAGGCACCAATGTTGAAAGATCAACCGTCTGCACTCGCCCGGTCCCGTTGCAGGTGCGACACGCCCCTTGGCTATTGAAGGCCAGCTCTTCGGCTGACGGCGCGTAAAACGTAGCGCCGCAAATCGGGCACACCAATTTTTCGCCCGCGGCCACCGCCAATGACGGTTCAACGTAGTGGCCGTTGGGACAACGGTGGCTTGCCAAACGCGAAAACATCAACCGAATGCTATTTAACAGCTCCGTTGCGGTCCCAAAAGTGCTACGAATCCCGGGCACTGACGGTCGCTGATGAAGCGCCAACGCAGCGGGCACATAAAGAACCTCATCGACCTGCGCTCGAGCCGCTTGTGTCATTCGACGACGGGTGTACGTTGATAAAGCTTCCAAATAGCGTCTTGACCCTTCGGCGTAAAGAACACCCAGCGCCAGCGATGACTTCCCGGAACCGGAAACTCCGGCGATACCGACAATGCGGTTCAGTGGAATATCCACGTCGATATTTTTAAGGTTATGCACCCGTGCGCCACGCACTTTGATGGATTCAACCATGACTGTCCCAGCTTAACAAAACGTTTTTCGAGCATCTTGCGAAATATTGACTTTAGCGCCAGCGCATCCTCTCTTTTTCCTATGACAATGATTGAGAAAATCATTCGCGCGAAAATCCGACGAAGGCTAAAATCATCTCGCATTCTCTTATTGTGACAATTTTGCTCGCTTCATGACGACTATGGATCAAAACATCAAAATTTTCGGCGCGAAACAAAACAATTTAAAAAATCTCAATGTGGAATTTGAAACCGGAAAAATCACGGTGGTCACCGGTGTGTCAGGCTCCGGCAAATCCTCTCTGGTTTTTGACACGTTGTACGCCGAAGGCCAACGCCGCTACGTGGAAACATTTAGCCCCTACGCGCGCCAATTTCTTGATCGCATGGATCGTCCGCAAGTTGACCGCATCGAAGGCGTGCCACCCGCCATTGCCATCGATCAAACCAATCCCGTTCGCACCTCGCGCTCAACCGTGGGCACGATGACCGAAATCAACGATCACCTGAAACTTTTTTTCGCTCGCGAGGCCACGCTTTATTGCGCCAAGTGTGGCAAACCCGTTCGTGCCGACACACCGCAAAGTATCTATGAGGCCATTCTCGAACGAGCCGCCAAAGCGGGTGACCCGCGGCTTTTTGTCACCTTCAGTCTTTTAGTCCCTGATAGCCTTTCAATTGAATCGGCCAAGCAAACGCTTGAAAGCCAGGGCTTTACCAAAATCTATTCCGAGCGCCATGAAAAAGACGCCACAGTGCTTGAAGTCGTCGCCGACCGTTTCCGTGCCTCCCGGGCTGCGAAACCTCGCATGATTGAGGCCTTTGAAACCGCGCTCAAATTCGGCAAAGGCCGCTTGGCCATTTATGCCGAAAGTGAAAACGAAACCCTTTGCTGGCGTTTTTCCGAAAAACTTTCATGTGATGATTGCGGGATTGATTACCATAAACCAACCGATGCCACGTTTAGCTTTAATTCACCGCTTGGCGCTTGTGAAACGTGCCGGGGGTTCGGCCGCGTGATCGGCGTGGATTATTCGCTTGTCATTCCCGATGAGTCCTTAAGTCTCAAAGGCGGTGCGGTGAAGCCCTGGATGACCAAAACCAACCGTCCCTGCTATGACGATATGCTCAAATTCGCCCGTCGGGATCACATTCGCGTGGACGTTCCTTACCGGGAACTCACTGAAGAGGAAAAGACTTGGCTCATCCATGGCGAACCCGGTTGGAAAGGTAACTGGAATAAACAGTGGTACGGCATCAAACACTTTTTCGAGTGGCTTGAGAGCAAAGCCTACAAAATGCATGTGCGGGTTCTTCTGTCACGCTACCGCAATTATCAGGAATGCCCCGATTGCCATGGTGCTCGGCTTAAACCGGAAGCGCTTTTGTGGCGAGTGGGATCGGAGAAAGCGGCGCAAGTCGCCACCGACAACTTGTCCTTTAAGCGGCATAAACCCAAAGGGGCAACCTATAGCGACGAAACGCTCAATACCCTCCCGGGTTTGAATTTATACGATTTGATGCGTTTGCCGCTATCCCGCTTACTTCGCTTTTTTGAAACCATTGAGGCTGAAAGTGCTTTTGACGAAGCCGGCCGCATGATCACCGACGAAATTCTCACACGGCTTCGCTACTTAGTCGATGTGGGCGTCGGTTACCTCACCCTTGATCGGCAAAGCCGCACCCTCTCGGGCGGCGAAGTGCAACGGGTCAATCTCACCACCGCCTTAGGGACGTCACTAGTGAACACCCTTTTTGTGTTGGATGAACCCTCGATTGGTCTTCACCCCCGAGACATGGATCGGATTAACCACGTTATGGCTCGCTTGCGCGATAGTGGCAATACGCTTGTTGTCGTGGAGCACGATCCCCAGGTGATGCTCTCGGCCGACACCATATACGACATGGGGCCGGGACCGGGTGAAAAAGGCGGCGAAATCGTCTTTAAGGGGACGCCGAAAGAACTCGTCAAAGCCGATACGCTCACGGGCCACTATCTATCGGGCGAGCGTCGGGTCATGGCCTCTGACGCTCACCGAGAAGTCGGGTCATTGAATGAGATGCTCACGATCACGGGGGTTGCCGCTCATAATCTTAAAAAGATCACGGTGCATTTTCCCATCGGGTTAATGTCCGTTGTGACGGGCGTCTCGGGCTCTGGCAAATCCACACTCATTGAAAATGTTCTCGTTCCGGCCCTCTTAAAACAAAAGGGGCTTCCCACGGAAGCACCGGGCGAATACGAGACGCTTGTCAATGCCGACAAAATCCAAACGGTTCATTTCATTGACCAATCCCCGATTGGGAAAACGACACGCTCCAATCCCGCTAGCTACGTGGGCGCCTTTGATGCCATCCGGCAGCTTTTCGCCTCCACGGACACCGCGGCAGCCCGAGGCTACACCGCGGGGACCTTTAGTTTTAACTCGGGCGATGGGCGCTGCCCGGTTTGCGGCGGTAACGGCTTCGAGCACATTGAAATGCAGTTTCTCTCGGACGTGTACCTGCGCTGCTCGGCCTGTAACGGCACGCGTTACCGCCCCGAAATTCTTGAAGTGACAATTGACCGACACGGCAAGAGCCTCAACATCGCTCAAGTGCTTGACCTCTCGGTTTCCGAAGCCTGTGAATTCTTTAGCGATGACAAGGCGGTGCTTGCACGCTTGCAACCCTTAAGAGAAGTGGGACTGGATTACATTCGTTTGGGGCAACCCGTACCGACCTTATCGGGAGGCGAAGCGCAACGACTGAAAATCGCGGGCTTTTTAGCCGAAAAGAATTCACAAGCGAGTAAAAACGATCTCTTCATTTTCGATGAACCGACCACGGGCTTACACTTTGACGACATCGATAAACTCATGCGCTCTTTGCAAGAGCTCGTTGATCGCGGCAACACGGTGATTGTCATTGAACACAATTTGGATGTGATCAACTGCGCCGACTGGGTGGTGGATTTAGGCCCCGAAGGCGGAGAAAACGGCGGACGCGTGGTCGTCGAAGGCACCTTGGAAACGTTACTGAAAGACAAGCACTCCTACACTGCCCGAGCGCTTGCGAGCTATCGGGAAACGCTTAACCACCAAAAGGCTTCGCCCTACTTCACAGAAAGCGTTTCTGAACCGCTTCAATCACCAAAGGCAACAGCCACGCACGATGTCATCGCCATCAAAGGGGCCAAGGAGCACAACCTCAAAAACATTTCCGTGGATATTCCTCACAATCGGTTCACGGTGGTCACCGGTGCGTCGGGATCCGGCAAATCCACACTGGCTTTCGACATTGTGTTTAAAGAAGGGCAACGGCGCTACCTTGAGTCGCTTAACGCCTACGCAAGAAGCATTGTGCAGCCGGCTAGCAAACCGGCTGTCGACAGCATCACAGGCATTGCCCCCACGGTGGCGATTGAACAGCGAACCTCACGCGGCGGTCGAAAATCCACCGTCGCCACGATGACCGAGCTTTACCATTTCTTGCGACTGCTTTATGTGAAACTTGGCCATCAGTACTGTCCGGATTGCAATGTGGAAGTGGCACCGAAATCGTTTGCGACGATTTTCTCTGAAGTGCTCACTCGCTTCAAAGGCCAATCGCTTTGGGTTTTATCACCGCTTGTCACGCGCCGCAAAGGCATTTACACCGACCTAGCCAAATGGGCGCTCAAAAAAGGTTACAAAGAGCTGAGAGTGGACGGGAAGTTTGTCAGCACAGAAAAATTCCCGAAACTTGCCCGCTATAAAGACCATACGATTGAATTGCCGGTTGCATCCATCGAAGTCTCTTCGGAGCATGAAAATGAGGTGAAACGCGCGCTGCAAGAAGCGATCACCATCGGCAAAGGCGTGTTGTCTGTTTTAACCGAAGACGGTGATGAGATCATCTTTTCAACACATCGTTCCTGCCCGGTCTGCGGACGCAGCTTCCCTGAATTGGATCCGCGCCTTTTTTCCTACAACTCCTCCATGGGTTGGTGCCCGACCTGTTTCGGTACCGGACAAATTATCGAGGGTTTTGATGAAACGGCAACCGGTGAAGAACGCGCCTGGGCTGACGCACCGGCCAAAACCTGTCCGACCTGTCACGGCGAACGCTTAAACGATATTGCTCGCGCCGTGCGCTTTGCGGGTCTTTCCATTTCCGAAGTCGCTCACAAAACCGTTCGAGAAGCCAGAGAATTTTTTGACTCCTTAACGCTCTCGGGTCGAGAAGCCGATATCGCAGAAGACGCTTTGAAAGAAATCCGACTGCGGCTCGCCTTTTTGGAAAAAGTGGGCTTGGGATATCTGACGCTTGATCGCTCGTCTCCGAGTCTTTCGGGTGGGGAAGCGCAGCGCATTCGTTTAGCCTCTCAGCTTGGCTCCAATCTTCAAGGCGTCTGCTACATTCTTGACGAGCCAACGATTGGGTTACATCCAAGAGATAACCGCAAATTATTGGATTCTCTTAAAGCCCTCGTCGATAAGGGCAATACGCTTTTAGTCGTTGAGCACGATGAAGACACCATCCGAGAAGCCGATTACGTCATTGATATTGGACCCGGGGCCGGTGTTCGAGGCGGCGAAGTCATTGCCAAAGGAAGCGTTAAGGATATTATGAAAAACAAACGCTCCTTGACCGGTCAGTACTTAACCCATCCGATTGAGCACACGTTTGTCCCGCACCGCCTCGTTGATGACCAAACACAGTGGTTAACCGTTAAAAAGCCTCATTTAAACAATCTGCGGGCGCCTGAAATTGCGGTTCCCCTAGAACGATTAACGGTGCTCACCGGTGTATCGGGCTCCGGCAAGAGTAGCTTTGCCCGAGGGGTTTTGCTGCCCGCATTATCAGAAAGCCTCTCTCAAAAGAAACCCTATCAGGGTGATCTGTGTCAGAGCATTGAAGGGTTGGAAAACATCGATCGGGTACTCGAAGTGGATCAGACACCAATTGGCAAAACACCACGCTCATGCCCGGCAACTTACATCGGCTTTTTAGATACGATTCGAAAAATTTACGCGGCTACCAATGAAGCGCAAGCCAGAGGCTATGGGATTTCCCGTTTTTCGTTCAATATGAAGGGAGGCCGTTGCGAACTCTGTGAAGGACAAGGGATGCGCACCATCGAAATGAACTTCTTGCCCGACGTCAAAGTCCCTTGTGAAGCTTGTCATGGCTTGCGCTATAACCCGGAAACGTTGGAAGTCCTCTGGAAAGGAAAATCCATTGGTGAAGCTCTCGCCATGGACGTCGATGAAGCGGTGGACTTTTTCAGCACGCAAAGTAGTGTGGCTCACGCCCTTAAACTCATGCAGGATGTAGGACTCGGCTACTTAAGCTTGGGGCAGCCCTCTCCCACCTTATCGGGCGGCGAGGCGCAACGCATCAAACTGGTTTCAGAACTTATCAAGGCACGTGACGATATTAAGCGACGCGGCTATCGCGCCCCCAAAACGGTTTACATTCTTGATGAACCGACCGTGGGTCTACACATGGCTGACGTTGAAAAACTCATCGCCGTTTTGCACCGTTTAGTCGATGCCGGTAACACCGTCATTGTGATTGAACACAACCTCGATGTGATGGCTCAGGCTGACTGGATTATCGATATGGGACCGGAAGGAGGCGATGAAGGAGGCCAGGTTGTTGCCAGCGGGACTCCAGCGCAAATTCTCAAAAAGAAGACCTATACCGGCAAGGCACTGGCTGAATTTAAAAAATCGCACGATGCTCTGAAATAAAAAAACGGAACGACAAAGCGTATTGCCTAATCGTTCCGAAATCCTTTCGGAGTTAGAAAGTACTTTGAAGTTCAGCTCTTGGAATGGTTCAGTATCCGATGTGGTTACTGAACCGTTCCAATCAGAAGCTTTAATTACCAAGCGTAGCGAACGCCGACGTTGCCACGCCAATCTTCATCAAGTGTTGCTCCACCTGTGCGCTCAATATCTGCATAAATGTAGGTACTCTTGTTGATATTGAAATTGGCACCGATACCAAATTCAATCCAAGTGTCCTTTCCATCCACTTTCAGAGGATCACCCACTGCCCCACGCACTTCAGCATCGCCTAAAAATTCATGGACTGCAGAAGCACGAACGTAGACATCACCAAAGTTATCGGGGCATTGAATACCAGCTGCAAAGCCGACTCGACCAGTCAAGCTGTCAACGGAATCAAATTCGTATGAAGAACCGTCGCTCAAACCCAACGAATCAGAATTGACATACGCATAGGCTAATTCTGTTTGAGGTTCAACATAGAACATATCCGTCACATTGAATCGCCAACCGAACTCTCCTGATAAACTCAAAGCGAGATTATCCATCGAGCCTTTTTTATTGCCGTCAACGATAACATCCGTATCCGTTGTAGCCAACCGACCAATAACGTCGACAAACATTCCATTGTCATACAACTTCGTACCGTACAAGGCTAAGCTGAATGCATCCATATCCGCGCTACCACGCTTCAAGTCTGCGTCAGATGTGGTATAGGCAAAAGCAATACCGAAACGCGGCGAATCAACTGAAGGCACTGTGTCTACACCCAATTGAATCGTCGTAAAGTCATTTTCGTAGTCATTGGTGCCAGAGAACTTACCACCATCGTAACGAGCCCAAACACCATGCGCACCTTCTGAAGAGCGTAGATCTCCCAAACGCTTACGGACATCGTTTGTCAAAATACGGGTTAATGCAACTGATTGATTCGTGGCCAAATCAAGCACATTAGACATGACGGAGTTCGTTTGAATATTCACGTCAGTTAATGCGCCATCTTCTCCAACTGTTGCGGTTGCTGCACCGCCATACATCCCTTCACCGATTGACAATTTGGTACCAACTGCGGAACTCATTGTCGCTGGAGCATTCGTTTCCGATCCTGAAGAGGTATCGGTGTTGCTGGTTAACGACACAATGTCAGCCATTTTTTCAAGATCAGCCGTCACGTCACCAGTATTATTCGAGCCGTCCGCATTAACAAGCACTGAAGTCTTTTCTAAATTTGTACCCTCTTTACTCAAATATACATTGCCTGCCTTATCAATATTGGCGACATTCACAGTGATTTGGTCTGCGCTAACCGAAATCTTATCGGAACGCCAATCATTGTTCTTCACACCACCAAAGTCGACAATCGCTTCATCTCCCAAATTGATAGTCATCACTCCGTCAATACCGTTCAATGCAATATTAGGTTGGTCGTTGTTATATACGGAAGCACTAAAACGAGCACCAACTCCAACATCAATATTCCCAATATTGAAAGTTGCATTGCCAGCGGACTTATTGCCAAGAACCTCTAAGTTCAACTCCCCTTCTTTCACATTGATTGACTTAACGGTCGCTTCAGAGGATGCATCGTCCAATTGCAGTTTCCCGTGTGCAGCCTCATTGACCAAGGTTCCAATGGTCATTGAGCCCCCCTTCCGAACTTGAATACGAGCATCTCCATTTCCAGCAAAGGTCACTGTTTTATCGAAGTTGATCGCTGTATCTTCTTCAACAAGGAAGCCAGTTTTTTGACCTGCAGATTCAATGAAGATTTCACCGACATTCGCTAACACATCATTAGACGTAATGATGGGGCCCATATGAACAGAACCGCCCTGGATTTCAAATCTCTTCGTTGTAATTGTTGCGTCAATTTCGATTCCCTCAAAACCTCCGACGCTATAAACAAATTTTTCAGAGGCATTGATAGTACCTTGAATGGAATAGTTACTGGGGGTTGCCCAATCTGGATGATCGAGTGTCAACTCTTCAACGTTCACAATACCCGTTTCACTGTTTTTAAATCCGCCTTTAACAGTCAGCTTGGATCCATTAAAAGTGTTTTGGTTATCGAAATCTTCGCTAACAGTTGTATCGCCAAAAACCGCTAATGAGCCTTTATTTAAAACAGAACTGACTTCATTTGTACCATTGTCGTTATTAATGGTCATTGAGCTTCTATCATCATAAACGTAGATACCTTCGCCATCATTGCCGCCTTTAGCAACAATCTTAGCTCCATCAGCACCGGTAATCGTTAAAGCTGATCCACCTACTACCCGCAACGCATTGTTCTCGGAGGCAATTGCCGTTAGTTCGCTGACATTTTTGAACTCAGCAACGGCACCAGAATGCAGCGAAATCGCGTTTTTAATGGCTGTAACTTCAACAGTTTCAGCTTCAACTGATAGATTGACCCCACTTTCGTCTTTATTTTGAGCCCAAACACCATATTGAGAATCATGCTCTACGGTATTTGTAACAGTCATTTTTTTGACTTTGACAGTCATTGGACCTGTTGCATAATTTGTTGCGGCATTCATATTTCCATCAATCAAAATGCCCGTAGATAGCCCATAAGCTCTATCGGTCACGAAATTAATGGTAGCGTTTTCACCAGTTACCTTACCGAAACTCAGACCAGAGGATTCAATCGTGATTTCAGTATTACCATCAATCGTGATATCGCGACCATCCCAACGGCCTAAATCATTGCCCAAATAGGTCTCTGCTTTAATAGTTGTTCCATTATCGGCTTCAGTAAAATGTCCCAAATCCGCTGCCACAACTGATCCAGCTGACAATAATGCGCCAATAACGGCTACTGCAACCGCTGACTTTTTACCGGCCTGGATCGACGATGTTGCTTCGTTCACAACCATCATTTTCCCGCGAACGGCATTAAATACAATCTTAAAAACCTTATTCATAGTGGGGTTCCTCTAAGGAAAGTGAGAGTCAATCACATCCCTAGCAACTAATGAAGCCGCAAAGGATGAAGAGTTGAACTTATTTTGCCCCCCCCGAAAATTGGTATTGACGATGGTCAAAACCCGATCAAATCCTCTTCTGAAACATGGTGTATGTTGCTCATAAGCAACAAAAAAGCCCACCGAGAAATCTCCCAGTGGGCTGAACACATGTTTTTTTGGTACTAACGCTTTTCCACGTACCACATTCCGATCATCGCCAAAATCAGCATAAAGATCGTCGGTACCATGGCCACAACCAATGGCGGCCAAGTATTAAGCATCCCAATGTATGAGAAAAGGTTATTGACGGTATAAAACGTTAAGCCGATCATTACCCCTGCAAAGATCTTGATACTGACACCGCCCGATCGAGTATTCATGTATGCAAAAGGCATCGCCAAAGCGATCATGACCAAAATGGCGATCGGGTAAAACGCTTTATTCCATAAAGCAATTTCATAGCGACCGGATTGCTGTTGGCTTTGCTCCAAGTGAGACACGTAACGAGCTAATCCCCGCATGGACATATTTTCAGGCTTTAACATCATCACACTGAAGATACTCGGATCAATCTGCGTATTAAACATCATCCGCACGGGCGAACCGATTCGAATTCGCTCTAAAATCGGCGTTTGGTTCAAATCAGCTAAAACAGGGAAACGCGTCGTCACCGACTTTTGTAATAACCACCCCTGACCGTTTACATAGTTTCCGG
>URFF01000050.1 GCA_900546995.1 uncultured Sutterella sp. | reverse complement strand
ACAAGGGCTCAATCCTGCAGAATTCGGCGAAGAATGCCGTGGTGCGAAATTTGCTTATGTGATGCCCACCGCATCAAACCCGACCGGCTTAACCATTTCCGAAGAACGTCGCAAACTTTTAGCACAAAAAGCCCGCGAGTACGACATGTGGCTTGTCGAAGACGATCCCTATGGCGAACTCTGGTATGACCAAAAACCCCCGGCTTCTTTGCGCAAATGGGCACCGGAACGTGTCATTCGCCTCGGAACTTTATCGAAGATTCTCGCCCCGGGTTTCCGTTTAGGTTATGTCATCGCTCCGGCCGATGTTCTTAATAAGTTTGCCAGTATCAAACAGGCAATTGACCTGCATACGGCAACTTTCACCCAATTAATCTCCGCTCAAGTCTTTAGCGAAGACCTCCTTGTACGCCATTTGCCGAGCGTTCGTGAACGTTATAAGACTCACGCCCGGGCCATGCTCGCCGCTTTGGATGAGTTCATGCCCGAAGGCGTCACTTGGACCAAACCCAATGCCGGTATGTTTATTTGGGTGACTTTGCCGGAATACATGGACGCAACGGCCCTCATGAGTGATGTGCTTGCTCAAAACGTGGCTTACGTCCCCGGTGAAAGTTTTTACGCGACCAATCCGCAAAAGAATCATTTCAGACTCTCCTTTGTCACCGTCGATCCAGACGTGATTAAAGAAGGTGTTCGCCGCTTGGCGCAAGTGATTCGATTGCACATTACGAAGTAAACACTCCGATTTACTCGAACCGCCTTATGCGTCGCCCGAGTAAATCGGGTGAACCTAAGGCGGTTTTTTTATCTATCTCACTCTTTTGAATAACAACAAGCAAAGGATCCACTCAAATGAATGGTTTAACTTTGATGGCCTGCAGTATCATCGCTCTCTTTTTAGGGTACCGTTGGTACGCCAAATGGCTTGAGCATACATGGGGCATCGACCCCAAAGCGAAAACCCCGGCAGAGCTGCACCATGACGGTGATTATGCCCCTGCTTCCAAGTGGACGGTGTTTGCCCACCAATTCACTTCCATTACGGGTGCCGGTCCCGTCACCGGCCCGATTATCGCCGCCATGTTCGGTTGGTTGCCCGCCACTTTGTGGATGATTATCGGTGCCATTTTCTTTGGCGCGGTTCAGGACTTTGTCGCCCTTTACGCTTCCGTTAAAAACGGCGGCAAGTCAATGGGCATGATGATCGAACAGTATGTTGGTCGAACCGGTCGCCAATTGTTCCTTTTGTTTTGCTGGCTTTTTACATTGCTTGTGATTTCAGCCTTCTGCGACATCGTTGCCAATACTTTTAACGGCTTTACCGCCCAGGGCGAACAAATCATGCCTAACGCCGCGGCGGCTTCCATTTCGATGATTTACATGGTTGGTGCCGTTGCGTTCGGTTTGTACCTGAAATACCGCAAACCCAATGGTCTTGAACAGCTCATCGTCGGTATCATCTTAATGGTTATCATGCTTTGGGCTGGTATCAGCGCGCCGATTTATGCGGATGCCGTCACATGGCGTTATGTAGTTTTTGCCTACCTTTTCGCTGCTGCCGTCGTTCCGATGTGGCTTTTGAAGCAACCGCGTGACTACTTGAGCATGTTCCTTCTGATCGGCATGATTCTCGGTGGTGTGATCGGCGTTTTTGTGAAGAACCCGACTTTGAATATGCCGGCCTTCGTTGGTTTTGAAGTCAAGGGAATGGATCTTTTCCCGATGCTTTTTGTCACCATCGCTTGCGGTGCGGTCTCCGGTTTCCACAGTCTGGTTTCTTCCGGCACCTCTTCGAAGATGGTCTCCAACGAATCGCATATGCGTTTGGTCGGTTACGGCTCCATGTGCGTTGAATCCGTTCTCGGTATTTTGGCTTTGATTATTGTTTGCGCGGCTGCAAGTAACGGTGCACTGCCTTCCGGCACACCGTTCCAACTCTTTTCCAATTCCATCGCCTCATTCTTGACGGACATTTTCGGCCTTCCGACGAATGTTTCGGCCTGCATCATCACGATGTGCGTCTCTGCATTGGCCTTAACCAGTGTGGATGCGGTCGCTCGCATCGGTCGTATGAGCTTACAAGAGCTCTTTACGCCGCCCGAAGGTGTGGAAAAAACGGCTGTGCAAAAGCTCTTTACAAACACGGTTTTTGCAACGACATTAACGCTGGTTTTAAGCTATCTGCTTTGCTTGGCAGGCTATATGTCGATTTGGCCGCTCTTTGGTTCGGCCAACCAACTGCTCTCAGCCTTGGTGTTGACCGGTATGGCCGTGTTCCTTAAAGCGACTGGTCGTAAGGGCTGGATGCTTTATGTGCCGATGACGATCATGTTCTGCGTCACCATGACGGCTTTGGGCATGTCCATCTGGCGCATTTTCTCCCACATGGCCGACGGCACGTTCGTTTTCATGGTTGACGGTTTGCAACTGATCATTGCTCTGGCACTTGTTGCTCTGGCTTTGTTGGTTGCTTATCACTGTGTTGGAAAATTGACTGAAAAAGACATCAAACAAAAAGCTTAATTTTTCTTCCAGTTAAAGAAAAGGCCAATTCCAAATGGATTTGGCCTTTTTTAAAAATTCAGCTAAAAATCAGTTTTTGTTTTTCTTTTCCGCGAAATAGAGAAATCCAAAAATCACCAGAATCGGGAAAAGGTAATAAAGTCCGGGGACGAAAAAAGCGTAATACCACAAGTGCGACACTTCGGGTGTCCGAATGATACTCACTAACTGAAACGCCGTATGACCGATACCGATGTAGATAATACAACGCAAAAATTGTTTTAAAAATTCAATGGACTTTTGAGAAATCTTCATATTGGATATGGAATAATGGGGAACTTCGCTTTTAGCGAAGCCCCCTTAAAAATAGTCTAAACACGACGCGCATTATAAACGCCCGGCAAATCACTGATCGCAGTTAAAGCTCTCGTTAAGGATTGCGCCGAAGAAATTTCCACATTGAAGCGCCAATGCATATCCCCTCGAACAACCTGCGAATTCATGCCGATAATGGCAATTTTCTCTTTTAAGAAAATTTCGCTCATGTCTTTAACCAGACCGGGAATATTTTGCGCGACAACGAGCACCTCAACCGGGAACACCGCCCCTTCGGCGTTACCCCAACTCACCTCAATCAGACGTTCCTGTCCCTGTTCATCAAGGTGACGGATATTCGGGCAATCAGCACGGTGAATAGTGACTCCACGTCCTCGAGTCACAAAACCGACGATCTTATCGGGAGGTGCCGGATGACAACAACGAGCCAATTGAGTTAAAAGCGAATCCACACCGACAACAAGCACCTGGCTCTTTGCATGAGCGGCTTTTGATTTCGACGTGAAAATATCGTCTTTCTTTTCCTCTTCCTGGGGTTTGAGAACTTTTTCTATCGTCTTAAAACCGAACTCTTCCTTACTAGCCCCTATGAAAAGATCGTCAACCGTGTCATAACCGAGGCGCTTTGCCAAATCGTCAAGCTTGACAGAGCTTTTACCCAAACGAGCGAGGTCTTTTTCTATACGATCACGACCGTCATTGACCATCTCTTCAAGAGCTTGTTGGTGAAACCACTGTCGCACTTTATTACGGGCACGGGTTGTCACCACAAAACCCAGTTCCGGATTGAGCCAGTCGCGACTTGGGCCCCCTGACTTCGCGGCAACAATTTCAACTGTTTCACCGGTTTTAAGCTTGTAGTTGAGAGGAACCATCTGTCCGTTGACTTTAGCACCGCGACAGCGATGCCCCAGCTCGCTATGCAAGTGATACGCAAAATCAATGGGCGTCGCACCAGCCGCCATTTCAATAACGCGCCCCTGTGGTGTCAGCACATAAACATGTTCATCCTGCAAACCCTTCGGACCTTCCGGCTTGACATCACTACTCCAGGCCAAAAGCTGGCGAAGCCAGGCCACTTTCTGATCTTCGGCACTTTCACCCTTGTTGTCTGAATTACCCGACTCTTTATAGCGCCAGTGAGCCGCCACACCCAATTCGTTATAAGCATGCATGGCATGCGTGCGAATCTGAATTTCAATCGGACGATTGCGGGCATCCAAAATCACCGTATGCAACGACCGGTAACCATTGGGTTTGGGATGAGAGATGTAGTCGTCGTACTCAGAACTTAATCCCTTGAAATTCGCCTGGACAATGGAAAGCACTTCATAGCATTGTTCGACCGTATCCACGATAACGCGCAAAGCCCGAACATCATAGAGTTGATCAAAACGCAGGTGCTTTCGTTCCATCTTTTTATAGATGGAATAAATATGCTTCGGGCGACCGGAAACCTCCGCTTTAATGCCACGCTCGGCAAGCATATTGCGAATCTTGTCAACGGCATCACGCATGAAAGCGATGCGCGCTTCCCGACTCTCATCTAACTGGTGAGCGATTTCGTTATAGATTTCAGGCTTGGTAAAGCGAAGCGATAAATCTTCAAGTTCCCATTTAATTTGCCAAATACCCAAACGGTTGGCCAGCGGAGAGTACAGTGCCAGTGTGTCTTCGCCAAAAACCTTAGCCCCTTCAGGATCATCCTTTTTCATCGCAAACCAACGCAAGGTCTGCAAACGGCTGGCCAAACGTAAAATCACAACGCGCAAATCCTTGCACATCGCAAGCACCATCTTACGCAGCAAAGCATCCTGCGCTTGAATTAACAGTTTATCGGCCGGTTTATCCGGATCGGGCGTGATCGATGTCAGTCGTGTCTTTCCGTTTAACTCGATGAGTCGATGCAGCTCCGCCACGAGTTCGCAAACATGGTTTCCGAAGTGTTTCTTTAGCCATTCCTCAGGAGAGGACACACAATCATGAACCGCGAACAAGTAACAGGCGGCAATCAATTCTTCATCGTTACGAATACCGCGCACGATATTGGCCATACCGTCAGCATGAGCCAAACGGGCTTCGCCTGTCAAAAGGGTTTTATCACCGTATAAGGGAATCACCATCTCACGAGCAAGACGGCTGTCGATTTGTTTTTCTTCTGTCATCGCAGATAACTCCAAGCCTTTAAAAAACTCAAGCCACTCCCTGAATCAGAAGAGAAGCTCTAAGGACCTAGGAATTTAATGAGTACGACTCATTGTAACGGCAGGGCAACTAAAAAGCCCTGCCCAACATGTGACGAAATGTTTGTTACTTTCGAATCAATCCACCTAACAAGGCTGCCACCGGGGCTTTTCGGGCCGCCGGACGAGATAAGGTGTTTTTTTCTCGAACCGGTTCAGTGTCTTCTTGAGACTTTGACGGGACGTAAGGTTCATCAAAGAAAGGATCGCCGGTACTCGGACTCACGGGAGGAGCAACGTATTCCTTATGCGGATAACTCGAGGGACGACGTCTTGGAACAACATCCAAACGAATCCTTTTAAAGTGCTCTTTAATCAAATTCTCGATCGCGCACAAGTTCTTATCGTCTGCACCCGGGCACATTAGCGTTAAAGCAAGGCCCTTAGCGCCAGCACGCCCCGTTCGTCCGATGCGGTGCACATAATCTTCAGCATTAAACGGTACGTCAAAATTAATCACAACGGGCAAATCCGCGATATCCAGCCCCCGAGCGGCAACGTCCGTGGCGACCAAAATTTTCAGTTCTCCTGCCTTAAAGGCTTCCAAAGCCTTTGTACGCTCCTCTTGCGTTCTGTCGCCGTGGATGGCTTCGGCTGAATAACCGTATCGTTGAAGTGTCCGAGTTAAGCGCCGACAAGCGATTTTGGAATTGACGAAAACCAAGATATTTTTGGCTTCATCACATTCGGTGTCTTCCAACAATTCCAACAGCGCATCAGCCTTTTCAGAATCATGAACCTCGTAAATGCGTTGGGTAATCGTCTTTGCGGTTGAATTTTCTCGAGCCACTTCAACCAATTTCGGTTGATTTAAAAAGTTAGCAGCTAATTTTTTAATTTCCGGCGAGAAAGTCGCTGAAAACATCAGGCTCTGACGCTTAGCTGGCAAGAGCTTCAAAATTCGGGAGATATCAGGCAGGAAACCCATGTCCAACATGCGGTCTGCCTCATCCAGGACAACCAACTGAACTTGAGTTAGAACGGTATTGCGTTGCTCAATATGATCAAGCAAGCGACCGGGCGTCGCCACCAAAATTTCCACCCCACGACGTAACGCATCGGTTTGTGTGCGAATATCCACCCCACCGAAAACGCAGGCGCTTCTTAATCCTGTGTACTTTGCATAGGCTTGAAGATTTTCGTGAACCTGAAGCGCTAACTCTCGCGTCGGTGCAAGCACCAACGCCCGCACCGGATGTCTTGCCGGAGACATGCTGGTATTGGCTAACGGAATCAAACGCTCAAGTAACGGTAATCCAAAACCGGCCGTCTTCCCCGTACCAGTTTGCGCCGCCCCCATCACATCGTGCCCGGCCAAAACAAGTGGAATGGCCTTTTGCTGAATCGGTGTCGGATGCTCATAACCTAATTCACTGATCGCCTTTAAGAGATTGGCGTGAAATCCTAAAGAATCAAAAGTCATTTCTTGTGACATACCGAACATCCGAACAAAATTTTTGAAAATCAATCTGTTAATTATAACGGCTCCAAGCAATTACGCTTGAGACTGATTTTGCAATCGCCATTCGATAGAATACGGCGCGAAAAACAAGATCACACAAGGAATACTACTTTGTCTCCGCTTTTGACTGTTGCTCCCATGGAAGGTTTGACCGGTGCCCCCTTTCGCCGAGTCCATGCTCAATTCTTTCCCGAGGCTGATCGTTACTACTTACCCTTTGTAACTCCAACACAAGAGCCGAAGTTCACGGAGCGGCAGCTCAAAGAAGTTGCCCCTGAGATCAACCAAGCGATTCATGCCGTACCGCAATTGCTCACCCGACGAGCCGAAGATTTTATTTGGGCAGCTAAAGCACTCTCCGATATGGGATATGACGAGGTCAATCTCAATTTAGGATGCCCTGCGGGAACCGTCGTCGCTAAAGGCAAGGGAGCCGGCTTTTTGAGAGAACCTGCGGAATTAGAGCATTTCCTCAATAAGATTTTTACGGCTGACCTTCCAATCGCCATTTCAGTCAAAACCCGTTTAGGTTGGAGCTGTGAGTCTGAATTTGATCTTTTAAGCGATGTCCTAAGCCATTTTCCGATTCACACTTTAATTATTCATCCGCGCCTCAGACAAGATTTCTACAAGGGAAGTGTTCGTCGAGAAGTGTTAGAACAGTACCGTGGTGTCTTTCACTGCCCACTGGGCTATAACGGCGATATTGTGACCCTTAACGATATCAAAAGAGAATCCACTCAAGGTTTTTCGCAACTCATGGTCGGCCGTGGACTGATTGCAGATCCGGCGCTTTTTCGAAAGGCAAAAGGAGGCTCAGCGCTTACCCGAACGGAATTCTCAGACTACACGCAAGCGATTTTTAATAGTTACTGCGACGCTTTCGGCAATCTCAAGAATGCCCTGATGCGCATGAAAGAGTATTGGTTCTTTTGGCATAACCTATTTAACGGCGCTGAAAAAGATGTTAAACGCATTTATAAGGCAAAAACACTTGAAGATTATCAGAGTGCTTGTCAACAAATTTTCGAAACCTACCCAATGACCTCTGATGCGCAGTTCGGATGGTTTAAACCACTCTAGGCTATTCTTAGCATTGAGCAAACAGCTTTTTAACAGATGCCGCGGAATCTGCATGCACGTGCAGATGTCCGACAACTGCTAGAAATGGGGGTGCGCTCCCATGAAACCGCATTCGACAGAGCGCGGTAGTTCATTCTTTCTTGCCATTTCATCAATTAATGTTTGTATTAATTGCCTTTTCTGTTTTAACACTTGCCTCCATAATAACAACCGCAAATTTCCTCTTTTCAATTTCCAACGGATTTCTGTTTTCTCTCTAACTCTATGTCCTCTGATCAACCTTTAGAAAAAAAGCGCTGGCTTATCCTGTTTATTATTTGCGTGATCAATCTTTGTGCTGGTTCGATTTACGCATGGAGTGTACTTTCTGCAGCTGCCGCTGTGAGCTTAAGTGAAAGTACCGGGACAGTCATTACCGCCAGCGATTTAGCGATTGCCTTCGGTGTGGCCAACAGTGTTGGACCGATTCCAATGATTTTAGGTGGAGCCTTTAACGACAAATATGGTCCCCGTCTGGTCATTATGACAGGAGGCCTTTTGATCGGACTGGGTCTTTGCGGTTGTGGATTTGCTTCATCCGTAATGGAAATGACAATTGCTTACGGCCTCGTTTTCGGTCTTGGGTTGGGGCTCGCGTATGGAGCTGGTATCAGTACAGCAGTTAAATATTGAGTTTCCATAACTCGTATTGTCACACATCATAACTTATTTGTCACAATCTACCATAACTTGTAATGTCACAAATATCATAACTTTAGTGTCACAGGTTTGGTGCGCTTCGGTAAAATTGCAGAGTGGATCACAGCGGTACAGGTGCTGTCGTGACCACTCTTTTCTTGTTTGGAGAGCTGATGCGATCAAACTATGTACAGGATTACGACAAGTGGGTTAAGGCCGGGCGTGGTCAGGGGCGCTATAGCGCTTATGACCCGTGGATCACTGTTCAGGACTGCCATTCCAAAACCCCTCGCCACAGGGTCCCATGCCCACGCCTGCATCGCATGCTTCACTGCCTATCGCACGGGGAACGTCTTGTCTGCCTTTCTCTTGAATGGAATCCCGAGGACATCGAAATCCGCGAGCAGTTTCCCCTTGCACCCGTTGACACACTAGACATTTGCAGCGAACTCAATCTGATTCATCCCCAAGTCAGGGGAAAGAATATCGTCATGACTACGGACTTCCTTGTGACGTACAGGGACGATGAGGGCGAAGAGAGTTTTAAGGCTTTTCAAGTCAAAGAGAATGAGGACGAGGTACGCAAGCCTCGGGTCAATGCCAAATTAACAATTGAGAAAATGTACTGGGAACGCAAGGGTATTCCGTGGTCTGTCGTTTTTACGTCCTCCTTGATTGGACCAAAGTACGACAACATTGTGTTCCTTAACAAGTACCGCAACGACATAATCAACGACTTCCATCAGCTCATGTTGGATTACATGACGCTTCTTACCTCCTACCCAGAACTGTCTTTGCGGAGACTTGGTGAAGTCTGTCCAAGCATTTTTGGCAATCGCTATGCAGTAGTCAGCGAGCCTATCCTAAAACTCGCAGCCCATCAGAAACTGGATTTCGATATTGACAATGCCTACATCCTCGATATACCCGTTGGAGATTTCAAATGTCAGCCGTAGTGAACCTGAAAGATGTCCTTTTTGGTGATGGCAAAACTTACCGTGTGATTGCTTTCTACCAAGGGGAAGTCGTGCTCTTTCGCATGGATAAGCGAGGGTTCCAGATAGATACGATCCCCTTTTCCGATCTTGAGAGTGAAATTCGCACTGGAAACATCGTCAAGATCACCGATCCGGCAAGTGACAACCGATACGCGGCGCATTCGGATAATGAGATGAATGCCGCTCAGAAGCGGTACGACCTCATTGCTCCTATTGTCACTAATCCCGAAGCGATCCTTGAAAGCCGACTGAGAACAGCGATCATCAGAAGCCAATCCATTTCGGAAGAAGACTTTGCAACCAAACGACGCTATGCCTACAGGTATTTGGAAAAATATTTTCGGGACGGCATGACGGTTACATGCCTTACTCGCTCGCGTGACGGATCTGCATCTCGCTCATATTCTGTGAAAACCGGGCGCAAATCCAGAACAGGGCTTGGGACTATCGTGACAGACGAAATACGCAACATGATGACCAGCGTCATCACGAAAAATATTCTCAAGATCGGTGGATTGTCCGTACACCAAGCGTACGGGGTATTCACCAAAGAATATCGGGTAGCCAATCCCAGTGTCCCCGACAATGCTATTCCTACCGAAGCGCAATTTAGGTATCACTACGATACCCGTATCAGTTTGGCTGACAAGGTAAGGAAAAGGAATCCTAGTGCCATCATGGACAAGGACATCGCCCCAGCGACGGGTACTGTTCTCCAAGTTGCTCAGTATCCTGGCGCTCGCTATGAAATCGACTCGACGGTTGACAATGTGTTCTTGGTCGCATCAGACCGTGTTCTGCCCGTAGGTCGTCCCGTTCTTTATTCGGTAACGGACGCATTCTCGGGAATGATTGTTGGCATCAACATTTCCTTTGAAGGGAGTCAGTACAAGAGCGCGGCTCAAGCCTTGTTTAACGCCATCCGCAACAAGCAAGAGTTTTGTCGCAAGTACGGTATAGAGATCGACAATGACGAATGGCCTGCCGAGGGGATTCCCTCCTGTGTGGTGGCAGACAACGGTGAACTTGAAGGTCGGCAGATCGAGAATTTCAGTAAGACCTTCTCTGTTCAGATCAGTAATACCGCCCCCATGAGGGGCGATCAGAAGGGAACTGTTGAGAGCAGTTTCCGTCAGCTCCAACATCAGCTCAAGGAGTTCGTCGCCAAGGCTGCTCCCGATCCGATAACGCTGAAAAAGGCCGGCGGCAAGGATAATCGCCACAACGCCTTTCTGACTCTTGTGGACTACACGAAACTCGTCATTGAGGCAGTTCGCGTTGTGAATCGCCATGTGAGAACTGTGATCCCAGTCGGCTATCCGGTAGGTCGCCCAGTCACTCCGATCTCTGTCTGGCAATGGGCCAAGAAAGAGGGAATGTGGGGGTTGACCACTGTTGACAATCCACTGCGCCTGCGCATCGCTCTGATGCCAAATGTCAAGCCTACAGTTTCCTCCTTGGGCATCAACGTAGACGGACTGCGCTACGAGTGCCTTGCCGATGAAGTCAAGACGCTGTTCTTCAGAGGAGCGCACAACAAGGCAAGACCCAAACGGGTGTTGGTGGCCTACGATCCGTCTGATGTTTCCTGCGCCTATCTCATACCGGATTCCAATCGCCCCATGACGGTGTACCGCTGTCAGTTGACTCCGAAGTTCGCCCGTTTTGCGGGAATGTCCATCTACGAAGCCCGCAGGGTTTTAGAAGAAGAAAGAACAACCACAATCATGGTTCAACACGAAAACGCCATTGCCGAAGGTGAAACCCGTAGGAGGCAAGATCAAATTGTTGAGGAAGCCATCACACAAAAGCCCACATCGGAATTGTCAGTGGCAGAAAAGATCAAGCGAATGTCGGAAAGCCGCATGCAGGAACGGATTACTCAGAACAGAGAACAATCTTTTGCCAGCACGGAAAGCCTGAAAAAACCTGAACCATCCAGGCAAATCCAGAATGACGATGATGAACTCAAGCCCGTTCAATCCTTTAACGATTTATCAGAGGGGTGGTAATGACAGATGCAACGAGAGCGGATTACACGCAAAGCAATGATGCCAACAACAACCCGCTTGTCATGACTCTGCCGGATTTCAGTGGGTATGTGCCAAAGGAACTCGCTGAACAGATGTTGCGGGTTACGCAAGTCCCAGCCAAAACGGAGCCCAAGCGCATCCGAGCCAAGTTTCTGAGGGAACTGCCACGAGAGCTTTTTGTGCCCACCGTCCACCATTTCACTCTGTTTCAGACGATGGACTCTCTGATCCGACTCGGATACAAGGATCGCAACCCGAACACCTTGAAATCCAAGCAGTTCCTTCCCAAAGCAGGAATGGAACTGGAAATGAAGTTGCAGGATTTCGGCTCGGACTACCGGGACGGATTCTCGGCTACGCTTATTGGGGTTTCGGGTAATGGCAAGACATATTCCGTGTCCAATCTGTTGCGCTACTACCCGCAGGTTATCAGCCATAACGATCCCAAGTTCGTACCTGGTAGTTTCGATCAAGTGGTTTATCTTCGGGTGAACTGTCCCGATGATGGAAGCCCCAAGTCCCTTTGCACGGAAGCCATTGCGGAACTTGGCAGGGTAACGGGTGAGTCGTATTCGGAAATGGTTGGCAACCGCGTGAGCGCAAGCCATTTGCGGGTTCGCCTTGCTCAGTTGATGAACATTCACAAGGTCGGCCTTTTGGTGATCGACGAAATCCAGAACATCGTCAACGCTCGACGAAACAAGGAAGAGTTGTTCAATTTCATTGTCACGCTGTCCAATACGCTAAACGTACCGCTCCTATTCATCGGCACACCAAAGTTGGAAAAACTGCTCGACTCAAACTTGCGCACGGATCGTCGTCTTGGCTCCCAAGGTTGGATCGTATGGGATCGCCTGCGCCGTGACAGCGAGGATTGGCGGCTTTTCATGAAGCACCTTTGGCGCTGCTCCGTATTGTCGCAAGACCCAAAGGAGATGCCTGTTGAGGTAGAGGATGCTCTTTATAAGTACAGCCAGGGAATCCCGGACATTCTTGTGCGGCTCTTTGTGACCGCTCAGACTAATGGATTGATGCGGCTTCCCAAGGATAAAGAGAAAACCACGGCAAGTCTGATTTCGGTTACGTTCAAGGAATCCTTCAGCAATGTTGCCAAAGTCATCGGTGCAATTGCTCGCAACGACCTTGAAGCCATGGGACGGTACGAGGACGTGAGAATGCCCGAAGGTCGTTTCACCCAAATGTTGAGCGAGAAGATCAGCGCAATCGAGCAAAAGGATGTTTCTGGCGAACCTAAGCCGATTCCTGTCCGAGATAAGGTTATCCAATGGCTCCAGGAGATGCAGTACAAGGTCACGCCAAGAATGGATACCGAGATCACAAAGATGTGTTTGGCGAATCCCAAAATCACCTTGTCCGAGGCTATGAGGCGGGCTATGGCACTCCTTGATTCTACCGAAAAGGATGCGCAGCCCATTCCTGTAGGCAAGCCCAAGATGACACTTCCAGAACTCAGCACATTCCCCGTTGGGAGTGTTTAAGCCGACTATGTACGTACCTTATCCCTATCCCGATGAAGCGTTGGAAAGCGTGGTGGCTCGTTTGCGACGACACTTATGCCTCAATCCTCAAGAGGTGAAGAGAAAGTTCGGTAGCAACTGTCTGGGCGGATACGCCTACATC
>URFF01000049.1 GCA_900546995.1 uncultured Sutterella sp. | reverse complement strand
ATTTTTAAAGATTTTTCTTCAAAATAAAGACCTTGGTCTGTTTATTCATGCAATCGCCCTACAAAAAGGCTAATCGTCAAAAAGCCGCAATTGCGTTTCAAGGGCTTCTTCACGGGTTTCGGCTTCGGTTTTTGAAACGGAAAGTCCTAAAAGCCGTATACCGGCTTTAGGAAGGGGAATACTTTGAAGGAGCTGATGAGCCAACGGTTCGATAATCTCGACTTGGTTTAGGTAGAGGTTTTGACTCAAACTGCGGGTTAGGGTGGTGAAGTCAGGAAAACGCACTTTCAGGGTCAGGCGCTTACCTAAGAATTGGTTGCGGTTAACGCGTTTTGTTAATTCAAGAGCCACATCATGAAGGGCTGTCTCGATTGCCAGCCCTCGGATGTCATGACGAAAGGTTTCTTCGCACCCCACGGATTTCCGTTCACGGTAGGGAGTCACGGCACGCGTGTCTATGCCACGGACAAAGTTGTAATAGATGAATCCGGCTTTACCGAAATGCTCTGTTAAAAAACTTAAGCTTTGTCGCCTCAGTTCAGGTGCGGAATGAATGCCCAATGAATGCATTTTTTTCGCCGTTGCCGGTCCGACACCCCAAAAAGCTTCAATCGGTAAACGATCGATAAATGCAAGCGCCTGATCCGGATGCACAACGCAAAGGCCATCGGGCTTTCGATAGTCGCTTGCCACTTTGGCTAGAAATTTGTTGTAGCTCACACCGGCGCTCGCCGTTAGATGAAGTTCCTCTCGAATGGCTTGTTTAATCGCCTTGGCGATATCAACCCCTAAGTGAGCACCTATCTTGTTATCGGTTACGTCCAGATAAGCTTCATCAATGGAGATCGGTTCAATTAGATCGGTGTATCGATGAAAAATTTCACGAACTTGAGAGGACACCTCTCGGTAATGCGCCATATTGGAGTGAACAAAAATCAATTGCGGACACTTTTCTTTGGCTTGCGCTGAAGGCATCGCGGAGTGTACCCCGAAGCGTCGGGCCTCGTAGCTGGCGGTCGCCACAACCCCACGGCTACCGGCGTGACCGACAGCAATGGGTTTACCTCTGAGTTCCGGATGGTCGCGTTGCTCCACTGAGGCATAAAACGCGTCCATGTCGACGTGAATGATTTTCCGATACGTTGTCATATGCAAGTATTGTCGCACGAAAGAAAGTTTCAAGCATTAACGAATAACGAAATGCCCATTCTGTGATAAAGTACGCTCCGTCAAATTTCCGTTAACTAATCCGAATTTCCTATGAAAATAAGCGTGATGTTTAAAAACCGGTTATTGATCGGATTGACGCTTTTTTCGATGTTTTTCGGAGCGGGCAATCTGATTTTTCCTCCTTATTTAGGGTCGCTAGCCGGGGCGTCAATGCCTTGGGCGATGGCGGGCTTTGTTATCACCGCCGTCTGCTTTCCGATTTTCGCAGTGATTACGGTTGCTCGATTCGGCGGATTACAGAATTTGGCAGGCCGTGTTCATCCGGTGTTTGCCGTCTTATTCACCGTTTTAATTTATTTGGTGATCGGTCCCTTCTTGGGAATTCCCAGAACAGCAAGCACTTCCTTTGAAATGGCGATTGCGCCATTTTTGTCGATGGCAACCGCCTCCGAGTTGACTATCGGCGAGCATGCCACCGCCCAAGCGATTTACTTGGTTTTCTTTTTTGCTCTGGCAGCCGGTTTGGCGTTAACGCCCGAGCGGTTAACTGAAAAGCTGGGTAAATATGCATCACCGGCACTCATCACATTAATTGTCGGACTTTTTGTCACTTGTCTGATTCATCCATTGGCCGATTACGGCATCACGTTCCCTCCGTACGATTACCATGCTTTTTTGCGCGGTTTCCTTGAGGGATACCAAACAATGGATACGTTGGCAGCATTAAATTTCGGTTTGATCATTGCCATCAATTTGCGGGCACTGGGGGTTCATTCCACCACGGAAGTCGTAAGAGAAACCGTTCGAGCTGGGTTTATCGCCGGGGCATTGTTAATTGTCATTTATTGCGCATTGGCTCATATCGGTGCAACGGTTGGCGGAGCCGGCTTATTTACCGCCAATGGAGCGCAAACATTAACAACGGCTACCGAAGTGCAGTACGGTTCTTCGGGGATTTTGGTTTTGGGAGCGATCTATTTCGTGGCGTGTTTGGGCACCTGCGTGGGCTTACTTTCTTGTTGCGCGAACTACTTCACTCAAATCATGCCGGCACTGTCGTATCGGTCGTGGCTGTTGTTTTGTGCTCTTTGCAGTTTCATTGTTTCCAACGCCGGGTTGGATTTGCTGCTTAAAGCTTCAATTCCCGTGTTGATGGCGATTTATCCGCCGGCTCTCATGCTGGTGATTTTGGGTCTGACCCATCACTTTAACCGTAATTTCTCCCGAATTTATCCGATGACTATCACTTTAACGTCCATTGTCAGTATTGGGAGCGCTTTACAGAATTGCGGTTTTACGGTTCCTTTACTGTCATCTTTGCCGTTTTATTCGGTCGGTTTGGAGTGGATCGCCCCGGCATTGATCGGGTGGGTCATCGGTCTGCTATATTCGAAGTCGGACTTGGAACTTTAAAAGTTTGCATCATCAACTTAATGATTAAAAGCAATACTTGAAATGATTTCTTTTATTGAAGTAGTTGGCATTGCTATTGCGCTTTCGATTGACGCGATGGTTGTCGCACTTTGTTGGAGTGCGGCCGGTCGTCGTGTCACGTGGGGACACGTGTTGAAGTTTTCACTGATTTTCGGCGGTTTTCAGTGCTTAATGCCATTGGCCGGTTGGTTCGCAGGCGGTGCGTTTTACGGTTTAATCAGTCAATGGGATCATTGGTTGGCTTTTCTTTTATTAGCCGGTGTTGCCGTTTCGATGGCCAAGGAAGCGTTTGGAGACGATGAGGATGAGGCAGAAAAGCTCACGGACGACTTACCGTGGACAACCATGATTGTTTTGGCCGTAGCAACGAGTTTGGATGCCTTGGCAGTGGGCTTTTCCTTTGCCTTAGCCTCTTATCCGATTGTTTGGCCATCCGTTTTGATTGGTGTGATTTGTGCGGGATTAACAGCCGCCGCTGTTACTTTAGGTAAGGGATTATCTGAAGCCGCAGCGCGCCACGCAAAGAAATTTTCTTTGGTGGGCGCGCTGGTTTTATTGCTGATTGGTTTGCGTATTCTTTGGGAACACGGCGTGTTTGCTTAAGGTTTAATAAGCTTCAAAGAGTTTTCTCAACTCATCAACGTCGGTGATTCCCTTTTTCAAGGCCAATTGCAGAAGGACTCGAGCCTTGATAATGGAGAAATTCCAGGCAGAAATCATGCCTGCTTCTTCCCATTCACTCAAACCGTTAAAGACCGCACCGTTAAAGACACGTGATGCGCGCACGACGCGAACGCCTGCGGCTGTCGCTTTGGTGATTTCGGGTAACACTCTGTTCGGGACGCAACCGTTACCTAATCCGGCAAAAACAATCCCCTTAACGCCGGCGGGGACCGCAGCACGCACCATGGTTCCGTCATCATCGGCGTGTGAGTAAACAATCACCACTTTCGGGAATGTTTCATCGCTTTCAAAATCTTTGACGCTAAATGGCGTTTGCAGAGTGTGCGGACGGGTGATCTTATTGTTAAACATCACCGCATTGTCAACCACTGAGCCTAGTTCGCCATTGAGTAGCCCGGAAAACGTCGCGACATTGGTCGTGTGTGTTTTGGTGCTAAAGCGTGCCGAACCGATAAGGTTATTTAAAACCATCATGACGCCTTGCGATCGGCTTTGTTCATTGCAGGCCACTTGAAACGCGTTATAAAGATTAAGGATTCCGTCGCTTGAAAGGGCAGTGGCCGGTCGCATGGCGCCGGTGATGACAACTGGCTTATCGGTTTTGAGAATTAAATTCAGGAAATACGCCGTTTCTTCCATCGTGTCCGTACCGTGGGTGATCACAACCCCATCGACGTCTTCACGATCAACCGCGTTTTGCACTTCTCGAGCCAGCTTTAGCCAAATTTCGCTCGTCATGGAGCTTGAATCAACGTGGCTAACCGCTATCTCTTCGAGATCAATCTTGGATTTCAGATCCGGTAATTGATCCAAAAGGGTGTTAATACCCAGGTTACCCAAACGGTAACCGGTGGTTTGGGTTGCGCTTTCGCCGGAACTCACAATGGTGCCGCCGGTACTCATCAAAACGATTTTCTTTTTATCCATCGATCTTCTCGCGAATTCAAATAAAAGACAGAGGCAACTATACTCGAAGAGACTCAAAGAAGAAAACAGAATCGCTTTTGTGTCGATAAGTCAACAATGAGTTTGCTAAAATGCACCAGTTATGTTTGGCTGAATTAAAAAAATCTTTTGGCTATCAGTACATAACCGGTGGAAAATACGGTAGAATAATGCGTTTTCCCCGAAACCCATTTGGGTTTCTTTTATTTTTTGCGGCATTTGCTGCATCGACTTTAGACACAAGAGGTAAAAAATGGTCGTTATTCGTCTTGCTCGCGGCGGTTCTAAGAAGCGTCCTTTCTTCAACATTGTTGTGACGGACTCCCGTAACCGTCGTGACGGTCGTTTTATCGAACGTTTAGGCTACTACAACCCGATGGCTGCCGGTCAAGCTGTGAAGTTCCACATCGCTGATGACCGTCTTGCCCACTGGACGAGCAAGGGCGCTCAAATGAGCGACACGGTTGCCCGTTTGGTCAAGCAAGCTCAAAAGGAAGTGGCTGCCTAAGCCTGCAAACCTTTGTTTGCCGAAAGGACAATTCTGAGAACCCTAAGGTTCCGTTACAGTGAAACTGACGATTGGAATTAATTTAAACAAACGGAAATTGTGTCTGCCGTTTGGATTCCGAAAGAAAGCGTAGCTGCGAGTATCTAAAGCGGAGCTTAATGAGGTTTGAAAGAACTGTCCTTTTTTTGTTATGCAAGAAGAAAAAAATTTAATTCAAGCCGGTCGAACAGCCGGCGCTTATGGTGTTAAAGGTTGGGTGCGTATCGTTTTAGATCGCAGAAACGGTGACTTTTTATTCGAAGTCGACCGTTGGTGGTATTTGCCTTACCCGAGGAAAGCCGGTGTCAGTCCGGTTGTTTTAACCCCTTTGGAAATCAAGCCTCACGGTAAAGATTTGATTGCTCGAATCGAGGAAATTAAAACTCGTGAAGAGGCCATGTGCCGCAAGGGAACGCTTTTTGTCGCCAGAGAGGATTTGCCTGAATTGCAAGAGGGCGATTTCTACGATGAGGATCTTGTCGGACTGGCAGTTCAAAATAATGAAGGGGCGCTTTTGGGCAAAGTGGTCGGAGTGACCGATAACGGCGCCCAGGATTTGTTGGCAGTCGAAAGCGCCGCGGATCAAACGGTTTTTTATATCCCGATGGTGCCGGCTTACATTCGCGAAGTGGATTTCGAAACCGACACCGTGACCGTTGACTGGTCCTTGGATTGGAATTAACCGCTACTTTGCTTTTTCCTTGTACTCACAAAGTTCAAAAATCGGACAGTGGGCGCAGTCGGGCTTTGTGGCCTTACAACAGTAACGGCCATGAAGCAGCAGCCAATGGTGAGCGTCTTTTTTAAACTCAGCCGGCACATATCGAACGAGTTTTTTCTCGACTTCCTCAGGCGTTTTTCCCGTTGCAAATTTTGTTCGGTTGGATACTCTGAAAATATGGGTATCCACCGCAATCGTCGGCTCTCCGAAGGCGACGTTAAGAACGACGTTTGCAGTCTTTCGTCCGACACCTGGTAAGCTTTCAAGTTCCTCACGGGTTCTGGGAACTTCACCTTTAAATTCGTTGATGAGTTGCTCACTGAGTGCAACGACGTTTTTCGCTTTATTGCGGTACAACCCAATCGTTTTGATATAGGGAATCAATCCGTCAACCCCCATGTTCACAATGGCTTGGGGTGTATTGGCGATTGGGAAAAGTTTTTCGGTGGCGAGGTTAACGCTTTTGTCGGTTGCTTGCGCAGAAAGCACAACGGCCACCAATAGTTCAAATGGCGACTGATAATTCAGTTCGCTTTGCGGATTGGGGCGTTCTGCCGCCAAGCGCTTCATGATTTCGTAACGTTTTTCTGAGTTCACGGTCAAAACTCACGGGTTCGATTGTTTAACCTGGGCCAAAATGCTGTCCAAGAGGGCTTTTTTCTTGGCTGTCGCAGTTTGTGCGTTTAATCGCTTTTCACGATCAAGCGAACGTTCCTTGTCGCGTTTTTGCTTGGCAAGGTAATGCGCCTTTGCGCTAGCAGCTCGCTCAGGCGTCCATTCAAAGGGCGCCGGTACCATTTCAATACAATCGACCGGACACGGAATGACGCAAAGGGCACACCCTGTACACCATTCGGTCATCACGGCATGTAAGCGCTTCGGGGCGCCGACAATGGCATTGGTTGGACAAACCGCCACGCATTTACGGCATCCGATGCAGAGGTCCGGTTTGATATGGGAGACCTCTTGCGGCATTTCATGACCATACTCGGGGTCAAGCGCAATCTCTTTTTGACCGGTCACCTCCGCCAAACGAGCAATGCCTTTTTGTCCACCTGGCGCACAGCGGTTAATGGGTGCGCCATCAATGGCGATAGCCCAAGCATAAGAACGGCAGTTTTCATAGCCGCACTGGCGACATTGTGTTTGCGGTAAAACCGCATCAATTTTTTCAATCAAATTAGACATTTTTACCAAAAGTTTTCTGCGACATAAGTGCCAAGCGTTTGACCTCTCGGGGCGGTAAAGCCCATCGATTTCAGTGTTTTTTTCATTGAATCGACAAAGGCTGGATTGCCACAAATCATGGCGCGAACCCATTTCGGTGAAAAATCAAAACCCATCGCTGTGAAGTCACCGGCTTCGATAGCCTCGGGGATGCGTCGGGTGATTTCTCCACACTTGGCGGGGTTGGATTCGCGGGTGGTTGCCGCAATGAAACGAAAGTTAACTTCACGATGTTGCGCTTTGACAGCTTTTTCAAATTCTTCAGTGAGCGAAATATCATCTCCGGTTCGTGCGCAATGCACCACCACGACGTTATCGAAGCGCTTCCAGGGATTGTCTTTAACAATGGATAGGAAAGACGCCAACCCGGAACCAGAGCCAAAGCACATCAACGTGCCGGCAGGCTCCAGTCGTTCGGGCAACATCATGCCGTAAGCCGTGTCATCGACATAAAGCGAATCGCCGACCTTCATTGAAAAGAGCTTAGGTGTGAGTTCACCGTCAATGACTCGAGCAATATAAAAGCTGAGAATGTCTTCACTGGGATGACTGGCTAACGAATAAGGACGAACCAGAAAATCCTCCTCCGTCTGAGGATGATCACAAAGTCCGATACCCAAACGAACAAATTGTCCGGGGCGATAGACAAATCCCGAGGGCTTTTGAACGGATAAAAGCATCAGCCGTTCGTTATGTCGAGTCAAAGAAACGATTTTTGCTACGTGAAATGCCATGAAACTTTCCTCAATGAGATTGACCTAATTGTAGGCAAAGTCTTGTGGATTTGTGTTTTTCAAAGGCCTGAAAAAGAAAAACCCGGCGCTCTTTTTGCGTCGGGCCTATCGGAAGCAAGAAATCTTATTCCGTTTTGAGATATTGACGTTTATTGGGAACGCCATGCCACTTGTCGGCGTCTGCGGGACGCGGACGTTGACGAGTGATCGACGGCCACTTCTTGGAAAGTTCAGCGTTTAATGCAATGAACTCTTCTTGACCGGCAGGCACGTCATCTTCGTGGAAAATCGCTTCTTCAGGGCATTCCGGTACACAAACGGCGCAGTCGATGCATTCGTCAGGATCAATCACCAGAAAATTGGGTCCCACACGGAAGCAATCAACCGGGCAAACAGCCACGCAAGCCGTATCGGTGCAGTTAATACAAGGGTCGCATACAACGTGAGCCACGGTAATTTCTCCAATGAAATTTCAATTGCAGGCGGCAATTTTACCCCAAAATGTCATGGAAAAGGCTAGACTAGAAGTCATTAATGCGCTAAGAAAGGATGTCATCTTGATTATCGAGTCATTGTTGGATACCGATCTATATAAGTTCACCATGATGCAATGTGTATTGCACCAGTTCCCTTGGGCCTCGGTCGAGTATCGCTTCCGTTGTCGCAATGAAGGGGTCGATCTGACACCTTATGTTGATGAGGTGAAGACTGAGGTAGATCACCTGTGTTCGTTACGTTTCACCGATGATGAGTTGGACTACTTGCGCTCGCTTCGCTTCATGAAGGAAGATTTCGTTGAATTTTTGAGTTTATTTCATCTCAAGCGTAAATATATCGATATCGGTGTCAAAGACGGGCAGCTCAGTATCGACATTAAAGGACCGTGGCTACACACCATTTTGTTTGAAATCCCGGTTTTAGCGATCGTCAATGAAATTTATTTTCGACACAAAGCCCCCAATATTGATAAAACCGAAGGACGTCGACGCCTCAACGCCAAAATTGACATGATTTTGAATGAGCCTGAACACGAACTCATTCATATTTCAGACTTTGGAACGCGTCGCCGTTTCTCACGAGAGTGGCAACAAGAAGTCATTGAAACGATGATTAAACGCCTGCCTCATGAGTTTTCCGGCACAAGTAATGTTTACTATGCCAAAAAATTCGGAGTTGTCCCGATGGGAACGATGGCGCATGAGTACTTGCAGGCTTGCCAAGCGTTGGGACCGCGCCTTCGTGATTCGCAGATTTACGCCTTTGAAATGTGGGCAAAGGAATATCGGGGGGATTTGGGTATTGCCTTGACTGATGTCTATGGTATCGAGCCGTTTTTAAAAGACTTCGATATGTACTTTTGCAAACTCTTCGATGGTGTCAGACAAGATTCCGGCGATCCGGAAAGTTGGGGAGAACGAATGATTGAGCACTATAGGGCTAACCGGTGTGATCCCAGAACAAAGACCTTTATTTTTTCCGATAGTTTGACCTTTGATCGATTGCTTCGCCTTTTCAGACGATTCAAGCATCGCGTGAATTTGGGCTTTGGCGTCGGAACCAATCTGACCAATGACTTGGGACCGGAACCCTTAAATATCGTGATCAAAATGATGCGTGCAAACGGTCAACCGGTTGCCAAAATTTCCGACACACCGGGTAAAAGCTTGTGTGATGATCCCAGTTATCTGGCTTATCTGAAACAAGTTTTCGGAATGAATACGGAAAGTAAGTAGTTTCCCTAGAAAAAAAGCTTACAAGCGAGGGATTTTTTTGTAAAATCGCCTAAGGCTTTTAATCTAAATCAAAAAGGACTGCAACATGAATAAAGTAGTTTTGGCAGCGATGATGGCATTGCTACCTGGTTTGGCCAGCGCGGCCGGCCTCAATGGTAGTGAATTGTCGCTGTGGTGGTCGGTGCCTTTTGCCGGCATTTTGTTGAGCATCGCTTTGTGTCCGCTCATTGTTCCGCATTTCTGGCACAACCACTTCGGTAAAGTTGCGGTTTTCTGGGCGTTGTGCACAGCGGTTCCTCTTTTTGCTGTATACGGAGGTTCCATCGCAACGACTTCGATTGCCCATGCGGTGATCGGTGACTATTTGCCGTTTATCATTTTCGTGGGAGTGCTCTTTGTTGTCGCCGGTGGTATTCATATTCGTTCCTCTTTCTTGGGAACACCGCTACTGAATTCGGCATTGCTCTTTATCGGCGCTATGTTGGCTAACGTGATGGGTACGACCGGCGCGGCGATGCTTTTGATTCGTCCGCTTCTGGAGGCCAATAAAACCCGTAAATTCCGGATGCACACGTTCATTTTCTTTATTTTCTTGGTCGCTAATATTGGCGGTAGTTTAACCCCGTTGGGCGATCCTCCCTTGTTTATGGGTTTCTTGCGTGGCGTTGACTTCTTCTGGACAACCGAACATCTTTTAATCCCGATGTTAACCACGGTTTTGTTCCTTTTAGCGATTTACTTTGTGATCGATACGTTGGCCTATCGTCATGAGGACCAGAAGGCCATTCATAACATCGAAAAAGTACCCTTTAAGGTGGAAGGGGCCATCAATATTTTGCTGTTGGCTTGCGTTGTGGGCAGCATGTTGCTTTCCGGATTCTGGAAGTCAGGTGTTTCTTTTAACGTATTGGGTGTTGAGTTGACGCTTGAGGCGATCACTCGCGATGTCCTCTTTTTAATCATCGGCGCCGTGAGTCTCGCGTTGACACCGAAAGTTGCCCGTGAAGGCAATCAATTCTCTTGGGATCCGATTCTTGAAGTCGCCAAGCTCTTCTTTGGTATTTTCTGCTGTATCGTTCCCGTGCTTGAAATGTTACGGGCGGGGCATTCTGGTGCGTTTGCTCCGTTGGTGGCTTTGGTGACCAATGCCGATGGAACCTACAACAACCACATGTTCTTCTGGATGGCCGGTTCCTTGTCGGCCTTCTTGGATAACACGCCGACGTACCTCGCTTTCTTTAATTTGGCTGGCGGTGATCCGTTTGTGTTGATGAATGAAGATTCTCACACGTTGATGGCGATCTCCATGGGTTCTGTCTTCATGGGGGCCATTACCTATATTGGTAATGCGCCGAACTTTATGACGATCTCGATTGTTCAAGAACGTGGTATTAAGATGCCGAGTTTCTTTGGTTACATGGTGTGGTCAGTCGGTATTTTGGTTCCGACATTCTTCCTCTTGAATTTCTTCTTTATTTAGTTATCAACCATTGAAAAAAGCGCCTTCGGGCGCTTTTTTCGTTGAGAATGATGGAAAGAGATTACTCTACGCGCCAAAGCGGTAGTCGTTATAGACCTCTTCGGCACTTGGAATAATCCATTGGCCGTTGGCGTCTTTTGCTGTTACTTCTTTGAGTCGTGAGACGGTTGCGCCACAGGTCCAGACGTTATAAAGCTTCATGTGGGTGCACAGACAACATCTGGTTTTTTCACATTGCGGATTTTTACGTCTTTCCCACCATTGATCAGCGTAGGGACAGTGACCTTGATTGAGAAGATAACCATAAGGCTCGCAATTGGGCGGCATTTCTCCTTGAAGCGCGGGGGACTGCTTTAGCATGCGCATGAGGTACCCGGTAGGCGAGGCATGATTAACCTCGACATCTTCGGCTTTTGCGTTTAAGTAAGCCTTCTTCACATTTAACGGCAGCCCGCTTTCTTGTGTGATCGTGAAACGAGTGGCCACTTGGACGCCGTCCGCTCCGTTTTCATTGATCATCTTGACAGCGTCTGCTCCGGTAAAAATTCCACCGGCGGCAAAAACGGGAATATTCAGTGACTCTGATCTTAAATAGTCTTTAACATCACGAACAATATCGCCTAAGTTGAAGTCTTTCCAATCTTCGCCAAAACCCAAATGGCCTCCGGCGAGAGGTCCCTCAACGACGACATAGTCTGGTAATCGATCAAGCGATTTGGTTCGACGCAAAAAGAGGTTTAGGGCGCGGCGGGAAGAGACCACAATACCGATTAACGCATCGCGAAAACGGGGATTGTCCTTCATCAGTCGAAGGCTGGAAAGGTGTAAACCCGCTGAGAGGGTGATTCCTTGAATGCCAGCGTCCAATGCCGCATTTAATCGGACTTTAAGCGTTTCTAATGAATCGCCCATAGTCAGTTTTTCCATGCAATTGATCAAAACCAAGCCGTTACCCGTGGCTCTTTTCATCACGTCGGTTACATAACGCATCGTTGCGTCTCGAACCGCTGAGAGATCAAATAACAGCCCGGTTTTATCTGCTGTTGTTTTGTACTTCATGTTGGCCTTGGCTTTCTCGATGGAGTACGTGGTTCCGAATAATCGGTCGCAAACTTCAACCATCATGGCATCCGACAAATTGGCGATACCGCCCAGCTTTTCAACAGCTAGAACCAATTCAGCGGTTGAAATATTCGTTCCCATACCGCCCAACATGATTGGAACATAGTCTTTTGAGCCTAACTTCACTCGAAAATCATTTAAACATTGGACCATTGAAAGCATCCTTAAAAAACAGTTCAACGATGCGTGGATTATCAAGGGGCGTAATGAGGAAAAAAAGAGGGTCCAAACCTAGGAGAAGTACTAGGGTTTTAGGGGATTGATTTTTTTAAACTTTTAGAAAATCATATGGTTAAGGATACAATTTCAATGAGCGGCTCGGAAAAGAAAATGGCCGCATGGTAGCGGCCACCTATTAATTTTTTAAGTAAAACTACATAGCTTTTTCAATGGATTGAGCAGCCACGCTATTGAAACGGAATTGGTTATCAGTGAAGGGCTTATTGGCTTTAACAATACGTCCCGGCAAAACTTTTGCTTGCGGGCGCTTCACTTCAACAAACGCCAGTTGTAAGGCGCCTTCTTCGCTGGAACGAATGCCAATGTCTCGTGAATCAACCGATTGCGGAAAATCCAATGCCATGACTCGGGTGCCGTTAATTGTTTGAATTTTGTAAGTCCCTTTGGCAAAACGCTTACCTTCTGCAGTGCAGAACACTTCACCTCGTTTGGCGCGATAAATTTCAATTTCACCCGCGTTCCCCTTGTTGTTGACAAAACGAATGGCATAGGGTTGAGCATCCGCTCGACTTTCGTAAGCCAAACAATTGGGAATTTTTCCGGAGAAGGTTTTAATGAAATTGGCGATTGTTTTTTGACCGGTTATCACCTCAGTGGAGGGGACAATGACTTCCGGTCGCAAGGATTTCATTTCGGCGATATAAGCGACCGATCCTTGGGCAAAGCGGTAGCCGGAGGCCATTTTTTGAGCAACTTTGCTCGGGCGTCCTGTCACTGTTTTCAAATAGGATTCAATCGGTTTACCGGATACATCATAGGGATGAAGAGTAATCACCAGTCCGTCATTGCGTCCTGAACGTTGTAGGGCCACACGGTTGACATCGAGTGCCGTGGCGATATTCGGGATGGGCGGATTTTGCAGCTGCCCGTTTCGAACAATGTGATCCGTGCTGCCGCCATAAGAAAACTGATGAGGGGTTCCCTTTGTGAAACTGTTGGCAAGGCGGTAATGTTTGCCTTGCTTTTTTCCGGTTTTAAATACGCTTTTATTGTTTTCGTAGTAGTGATATACACCTGCTTGGAACTGACTTAGCGTCGTTAGTTGCGGTAGGGCAGGGGGATTATGCGGAAGAGCTTGTTGAGCCGCATGTACCATGCCGGACGCAAGAGCAAGGGATATTGCAAGTGGGGCAATTTTAAGTGAGGTCATTTCGATTCCTGGTGAAGACGATGACGAACCCCATTATACGAAAAGCAAACCTAACTCGATGAAAGATTGAACTGAAAGTTTTTGGGCAGAGGTGAGAAGCAGTCTCTTGCTGACAACGTGCGGCGGGCATTCTAACGCACTTCTAATGATCAACTTTTTTTTTGTGCTCGTGTGTTTCCGATACCGAGAGAAACGATCCTGTGAAAGGATGGGAGTATCAAGAGTGATTTTTAAAAAAGTCTTTGAAAATCAACGGGGAAGCGTAGAGATTTAGAGAGGTAAATGGTGCGCCATGTTGGGCTCGAACCAACGACTAAGGGATTATGAGTCCCCTACTCTAACCAACTGAGTTAATGGCGCAGAGGCAATCATTTTACCATAGATTCCGTAAAGCCCCGGCATAAATGATGCCGGGGATATAAGGAACGCCGATGTTAATCGGCTATTGCGGTGTATTTTGTTCTTCAATGTATTGCCTGATGATCGATAGTGGCGCACCTCCACAGCTTCCCGCAAAGTACGAAGGCGACCACAACGCCCCCTTCCAGAGTTGCT
>URFF01000048.1 GCA_900546995.1 uncultured Sutterella sp. | reverse complement strand
AAAAGCCCCGAAGTCAAAAGACTCCGGGGCTTTTTTCTTAGTGTTGCTTTGTGCTATCGTTTCCATACTATGACAGAAGACCTCTTTGGAAACATTCTTGAAGAAAAACCACTGCAGAAAACAGTGAAGCATTCTGCGGTTTCTCATGTTGCTCTTAAAATGCAGCCGCTAGCCGAGCGTCTAAGACCTCAACGGCTAGACGAAGTCGTCGGTCAACAACATCTTTTAGGACCCGGTCAGCCGCTTTGTGTTGCGTTTGAGGAAGCTCGTCCCCACTCTATGATTCTCTGGGGACCTCCCGGTACGGGTAAAACGACGTTGGCTCGGTTAATGGCAAAAGCCTTTGATTTACCCTTTATTGCTATTTCTGCGGTTCTTAGTGGTGTTAAAGAAATTCGTGAGGCGGTTGATGAAGCCGAACTCACAATGAAAAGTACCGGTCGCTCAACCATTGTTTTTGTTGACGAAGTTCACCGCTTTTCAAAATCTCAACAAGACGCCTTCTTACCCCACGTGGAAAGTGGATTGTTTATTTTCATTGGTGCGACGACTGAAAATCCAAGTTTTGAAGTCAACAGTGCATTACTTTCGAGATCTTCCGTCTACGTATTGGAAAGTTTAAAGCCCGAAGACTTTAAGGTTTTGTTGCCTCGTGCGATAGCCGTGGAAGCGCCGGGTCTGTCCTTTACAGATAAAGCGCAGGACATCTTGATTAATCTTGCCGATGGGGACGCCAGGCGTTTTCTTAATGCCGTGGAGTTGGCATGCCACGTAGCCACTGATGAAAAGCTTAAAGTTGTCGATGAGACACTTCTTCGCAAGAGTTTACCCAGTACGTTACGGCGCTTTGATAAAGGGGGCGAAAACTTTTACGACTTGATTTCAGCTTTGCATAAGTCCGTCAGAGGCTCAGCCCCGGATGCCGCTCTTTATTGGATGACTCGCATGATTGTCGGCGGTTGCGATCCTCTTTATATTTGCCGGCGGATGATTCGCATGGCCACCGAGGATATCGGTTTGGCTGACCCCAGGGCGTTGGAAATCGCTATTAATGCCACTAATGCGTTTGAACGTTTGGGCTCTCCGGAAGGCGAGTTGGCAATTGCAAATGCCATTGTCTATTTATCTGTTGCTCCGAAAAGCAATTCAATTGAAGTAGCGTATAACGCCGTAAAAAGTTTCGTTAAAAAAGACCAATCACGACCGGTGCCGCTTTACCTTAGAAATGCACCGACGAAATTGATGAGTGAATTAGGCTATTCGCACGGATATCGTTATGCTCACGACGAACCGGATGCCTTCGCTGCCGGTGAGGTTTATCTCCCGGAAGGTATAGAAAATATGCGATGGTACCATCCTCGACCGCGGGGTATGGAAATTAAAATTGCTGAAAAACTTGAGAAACTTCAAGCTTTAAATCGTGAAGCTTGGGCTCAAGGTTTGGGGCGAAAGAACGAACGTAAACATTAATGCGTAGCTTTATTGCCAAAAAGTTTGCAATCAGACTCTGAACGGGTCAAAATATGCTCCCAATTCATAATAAAAGAGGATGATCCTCTTTGTTCCTAGGAAAAGTAAGAATGCTCGATATCAACTTATTGCGTAAAGATCTCGATAGCGTCGTAGCTCGTTTGGCTACCCGCGGTTATGAGTTCCCGGTTAAAGAATTTAATGCGTTGGAAAATGATCGCAAAACGGTTCAAAAGCAAACCGAAGAGCTCCAAGCCCTGCGTAACAGTTTGTCCAAGCAAATCGGTGCGGCTAAGAAAGCTGGTGGAAATGCCGATGAACTGATGGCAGAAGCTGCAGCGATTCCTGAAAAGTTGTCTGAACTACAAACGAAATTGGCAGACATTCGCAGCGATCTCGAAGAGTTGATGATGAGCGTACCCAACCTGCCGAACGAAACGGTACCGGTGGGTCGCGACGAACGCGATAATCCTGAAATGCGTCGTTGGGGAACGCCCCGCACGTTTGATTTCCCGATTAAAGATCACGTGGATATCGGTGCTCCGCTTGGGATGGACTTTGAAACGGCTGCAAAAGAATCCGGCGCTCGCTTCTGCTTCATGCGTGGCCAAGTCGCTCGTTTACATCGTGCCTTAGCCCAATTTATGTTGGATACGCACACCCGTGAAAATGGCTACATTGAATGCTACACGCCCTACATTGTTTCCGCTGAAACCATGCGCGGAACGGGGCAATTGCCGAAGTTTGAGGAAGACCTTTTCGCTGCTAAGAAAGGCGGTCAGGAAGGTGAAGGCGAACGGATGTATTTAATCCCGACCGCTGAAGTGTCTTTGACCAATATGGTGAGCGGCAAGCTTTTGCGTGACGATGAATTGCCGATTAAGATCACGGCTCATACGCCTTGCTTCCGTTCTGAAGCCGGTTCCTATGGTCGCGATACGCGTGGCATGATTCGTCAGCACCAATTCGACAAGGTCGAGATGGTTCGTATCGTCAAGCCCGAAGAAAGCTATCGTCACTTAGACGAAATGGTGGCTAATGCAGAAGGCATCTTGCAAAAATTGGGTTTGCCGTATCGTGTGATTACGCTTTGCACGGGGGATATGGGCTTCGGTGCTGCCAAGACCTTTGACTTGGAAGTTTGGTTGCCGGCTCAAAACACCTATCGAGAAATTTCTTCTTGCTCTAACTGCGAAGCTTTCCAAGCTCGTCGTATGGGGGCTCGTGTGAAGGGTAAGGACGGTAAGATTCAATATGTTCATACACTAAACGGTTCCGGCTTGGCCGTGGGTCGCACGTTAGTGGCTGTTTTGGAAAACTACCAAAATGCTGACGGTAGCGTAACAGTACCCGAAGTATTGCGTCCGTATATGGGGGGTGTGGAAGTTCTCCGTCCTGAAAATCAGCCTTTAGGCGATTTTAAGGCTTAAATAACACGCCACTTCCCGAGGGTGAAGTTGAAAGACTTCACCCGTCGGTCAGAAAAGGGTGAGCAATTAGCGCTCACCCTTTAACTTATTAGATTAACGAAAGATTATTTCTTCGTTGTCTTCTTGGCCGTTGTCTTCTTAGCTGCGGGCTTTTTAGCGGGAGCTTTTTTGGCAGCCGGTTTTTCCTCTGCTACGGCAGCTTTTTTAGCGGTCGTTTTCTTAGCAGGGGCTTTTTTGGCTACGGGCTTGTCTTCTTCAACGTCGACTTCCATTTCAACGACGTCCTTCTTGGCCGTTGCCTTCTTAGCGGCCGGTTTCTTGGCTGCAGGCTTCTTAGCAGCAGCTTTCTTCGTAGCCTTCTTCGGTTCAGCCTTTTCTTCGACTTCAGCCGGCTTTAATTCTTCGTCAACATAGGAGTGCAATACATCCGACTCCTTGAGCATTTCGAAAGAGGCATTCATCATTTCGTTGACTTGAGCCATGCGCAAGCTGGTATGATGACCGTCACTCAAAGTGTCATACAACTCTTTGGTGATCATGCCGAGACGGTGGTGAGCTTTTTTATTGCGTTCGAGAATTTCTTTGAGATCCATTTCACAACACTCCTACAAGAAATTGTGTTTGATATATCTATGAAGATATCACTCTTCCTACTATGTTAGTCCAAAAGTCAGAAAAGATTTGAGTAATCTCAAAAGTTTTCTTAATCTTTGAGTATTTTTTTCAAAAAATTAACGTGTTGGCCTTAGGGGTTGTTGCCGATAGGCAACATAAAAAGTGGAGAAAATTCAGTGAGTTTTGTCAATTGCTGAAAATGCGAGCAGCAAATTTATTTGCGTTCTGATAAAATCCTCAGCTCCAATCGCGCGGAAGGGTGGCAGAGAGGTCGAATGCGCCGGACTCGAAATCCGGTATACGGCTCGTCCGTATCGAGGGTTCGAATCCCTCCCCTTCCGCCAGGAGCGTCTCATAAAGTGGCTGCTTTATGAGATTTTTTGTATCTACATTTTTTATCGAAATGAGCTTGTTCAATGATTTTTAAGAAAAAATTGTTGTATTTTTACTTAAAAATTGTATAATCACGAGCAAGATAAAAACAATAAAGGCACTTGTTAAGGTGCCTTTATTCGTTTTGTGACTATCGCTATAGGCTCTGAGCAGCCTATAAACCCGTATATGGTGGCAAGATGAGCGACTGTACGGGGGATTGATGGGCCAGTGGGGCCCATTTTTTTTGAAAAATTCTTATTAACAAGAGTTCAATAAAGTATTGATAAATGAGTGAAACAACGACTGATTTAGTAGCGCTTGTGGAAAATACCGTCACGGGCATGGGCTATGAATTTGTTGATTTTGAACGCCTTGCACGCGGCCTCGTTCGTGTCACGATCGATCGTGAGGGAGGCGTAGGTGTTGATGATTGTGAGCAGGTGAGCAATCAACTATCGTATCTTTTTACCGTTGAAGATGTTCCTTATGAGCGCCTTGAGGTTTCTTCCCCTGGTGTGGAGCGTCCGCTCAAACGTCTGTCCGACTGGCAACGGTTTGTGGGAAAGCTCACCCATGTTGAACTCTTTACACCGCTTTGTGCTGAAGGTTTCCCGGAGGCTGGACGTCGTAAACTCGATGGCCGTATTCAGGGTGTTCGAGGCGAAGGCGCGCAAGCGGTGATTGACTTTTTATTTACAGATGAAAAACCGGCCAAGACCCCGGCTCAAGCTGCTCGCGAACGTATCGCTCAAAAACGCGGCAAGAAGGTGGCTGCGGTCGAACCCGTAGCCGTGAGCTTTACGCTTGATCAAGTGGATCGGGCTCATTTGGTTGCTGAATTAAACTTCAAAGGGAATTAAAAATGAATCGCGAAATGCTCGAAATGGTAGAAGTGTTGGCACAGGAAAAAAATGTGCCGCGCGAGGTTGTCTTCGGTGTTTTGGAAACGGCTTTAGCTTCGGCTGTGAAAAAGGCTAACTTTGCCGGAGAAGATGCCGATGTGGAGGTTCACGTTGACCGTGCAACCGGTGACTACAAGGCTTGGCGTCGTTGGTTGGTTGTGGCCGATGAGGACGGTTTGCAAGAACCGGATCGCCAGGAAATGTTCTCTGACATTCATGATGAATATCCGGAGCTCAAGGTCGGTGACTATATTCGTCACGAAGTGGCCAATATCAATAGTTCTGGTCGCCGTTTTGCTCAAGATGCCAAGCAAGTGATTTTGCAACGCTTGCGTGATGCCGAACGCGAACAAATGTTGGTGGAATTTTTGGCTCGTGATGAAAAGGTGATCTCGGGTCTTGTCAAGCGCATGGATAAGGGCGATGCGATTGTGGAAATTGGTAAAGTCGAAGCCCGTTTGCCGCGTAGCGAAATGCTTCCGAAGGAATCTTTCCGTCCGGGCGATCGCGTTCGCGCTTATGTTGCTCGCGTTGATCGTACGAGTAAGGGACAGCAAGTTTTCTTGTCTCGCACGAGTGCCGAATTTATTAAAGAGCTCTTTGCTCAACAAGTGCCTGAAATTGACGAAGGCCTCTTAGTGATTAAGAGCGCTGCTCGAGATCCGGGTAGTCGAGCCAAGATCGCCGTTCAAGCGAAGGATGCCCGTTTGGATCCGGTTGGCACCTGTATCGGTGTGCGTGGAACGCGTGTGAATGCCGTTTCCAACGAATTGGGCGGCGAACGCGTTGATATCGTTGTCTGGGATGATGAACCGGCCCAATTTGTGGTGAGCGCTCTCGAACCGGCCAAGGTTTCCGGTGTGGTGATGCTCGAAGATACGCACACGATGGAAGTCGTTGTTGACGAGGAAAATCTTGCCATTGCTATCGGTCGCGCCGGTCAAAATGTCCGTTTGGCCTCTGAATTAACCGGTTGGAAGATTGACATCATGACCAACGAGGAAGCCAACGCCAAGCGTGACGAAGAAACCAATAAGATTCGTCAAGAATTTATTGACAAACTCGAAGTGGATGAAGACGTTGCCAATATTTTGATTGAAAACGGATTCTCTTCGATCGAAGAAGTGGCCTATGTGCCCGAGTCCGAGTTACTCGAAATTGAAGCGTTTGATGCGGATACCGTGAAGGAACTTCGTGAGCGTGCCCGCAATAAGTGCCTCATGCAGGATCTTGAACGCGAAGAAAATCTCCGCCAGGCCGAGCCCGAAATGGTAGAGCTTGAAGGAATGGATAATGATTTGGTTAACGTGCTGGTTGCTCACGGCGTGAAAACCCGTGATGAACTTGCCGAATTAGCCGTTGACGAGCTGGTGGAAATGTGCGGCATTGATGCAGATCGTGCCTCTAAGCTCATCATGGGTGCCCGTGCCCACTGGTTCAATAAATAACCGCGCCTTGATATAAGCCATTAGCGAATATCGAAGGACGAAAGGAGAGAATATGGCAAGTTCGACCGTACAAGCGTTAGCCCAAGAAATGAAAGTGACGGCCCAGGAATTGCTCAAGCAGTTACGTAGCGCTGGCATCGATAAGCACTCGGAAACGGATTCGGTGACCGAAGCTGATAAGGCGCACTTGGTGGAATTTTTGCGTCAGGACCGTCAAGCCAAAGCGAAAAAAATCACCTTGACTCGTAAGGAAACGACGACGGTGAAACAAGCCGACGGTCAACATACTGTTAAGGTTGAAGTTCGTCGCAAGCGTGTTTTAGTGAAAAATCCGGCAACGGTTGTCCGTGAACAGGCAATCGCCGCTGAGCGTGCTCGAGCTTTGGAAGAGGCTCGCCGTCAACAAGCGGAGAAAGAACAAGCCGAACGTCTGGCTCAAGAAAAGGCTGCTCAAGAAAAAGCCGCCAAGGAAAAAGCTGAACAGGAACGTTTGGCAGCTGAACGTGCTGCGCAGGAAAAAGCGGCTCAAGAGCGTGCGGCTCAGGAAAAGGCTGAACAAGAAAAGGCCGCTCAGGAACAGCTCGCCAAAGAACGCGCCGCCGCGCAAGCTCGTGAGCAAGAAGAGGCTCGCCGCAATGCTCAAAAGAGCAATAAAGAGCCCCATCAAAATGACTCGAAAAAATTGCCTCGCGAAGACAAGCGTTTTGATGGCAATAAGCCTCGTAACGACAAACGGCAGCCTCAGAATGCCCAGCGTCGTTCTGACGCGCCCAAGCGTGTAGAAAAAGCGCCGATGAGCGAAGAGGAGCGCCAACGTCGTGAAGAAGCTCGTCGTCGCGCGGAAGAGGAAGCCCGTGCGATCCGTGAGATGATGAGTAAGCCCAAACCCAGCGTCATGAAGGCAAAGCCTGAAAACCGTAAGGCTGACGCTAAGAAGGGTAATGATAAGAAAAAGGGTGATCGCGACCTCAACCAAGATCGTGATGATGACGTCAAGAGTAAGAAAAAGGGCGGTGGAAAACACGCCGGCGCCAATCACGGCGGTTCCAGCAAGTGGGAAGATGCCGGTAAGTTCCGCGGTAACAAGGGCAATGCCCGCGTGATGGACGAAGAAGGTGGCGATGAATGGCGTGCCGCACGTAAAAGCCGTAACAATCGTCGTCATGAGCAACCGAAACCTCAACAGCAAACGCCGATTGAACCGGTTGTGCGTGAAGTGAGCGTGCCGGAAACGATCAGTGTGGCCGATTTGGCTCACAAGATGGCCGTGAAGGCTACCGAAGTCATTAAGACGCTCATGAAGATGGGGCAAATGGTCACGATCAACCAAATGCTCGATCAGGATACGGCGATGATTATCGTCGAGGAAATGGGACACAAGGCGATAGCTGCCAAGGCGGATGATCCGGAAGCCATTTTGGGCGACATGATGCAAGAAAACACTGCGCCTGAGTTACCCAGACCGCCTGTTGTGACCATCATGGGTCACGTTGACCATGGTAAAACGAGCTTGCTCGACTATATCCGTCGTGCCAAGGTGGCCGCTGGAGAGGCCGGTGGTATTACTCAGCACATCGGTGCTTATCACGTGAAAACCCCTCGTGGTATCGTGACATTCTTGGATACTCCGGGGCACGAAGCCTTTACAGCGATGCGTGCTCGCGGTGCGCAAGCGACCGATATCGTGATTTTGGTGGTGGCAGCCGATGACGGCGTGATGCCTCAAACGCAAGAAGCTATCGCTCACGCGAAGGCCGCTAATGTGCCGATGGTCGTTGCGATCAACAAGATCGATAAACCCGAAGCTAATCCCGAACGCGTTAAGCAAGAATTGGTGCAAAACGGTGTGATGCCGGAAGATTGGGGTGGAGACGTACCCTTCATTCCGGTGTCGGCAAAGACCGGTCAAGGCGTTGATGATTTGCTCGAAAACGTGTTGCTTCAAGCCGAAATGCTTGAATTAAAGGCGCCGAAGGAAGGTTTGGCTCGTGGCTTGGTGATTGAGTCTCGCTTGGATAAGGGACGTGGCCCGGTCGCATCCATTTTGGTGCAATCCGGTACCCTTCATCGCGGCGATATCGTTTTGGCTGGTGCCGAGTTCGGTCGTGTTCGCGCCATGATGAATGAAAACGGTAAGAACGTGGCCGAGGCCGGTCCTTCCATTCCGGTGGAAATTCAAGGTCTTTCCGGTGTGCCGCAGGCTGGTGACGAAATCATGGTTTTGCCTGATGAACGCAAGGCCCGTGAAATCGCGCTATTCCGTCAAGGTAAGTATCGTGATGTGAAGCTTGCGAAGAAGCAAGCGGCCAAGTTGGAAAACATCTTCTCGGATGCCGAAAATGGCAACGTGAAGACCTTGGCTTTGATTGTTAAGGCTGACGTTCAAGGTTCAACTGAAGCAATTGTTCACGCGTTGACGAAACTTTCAACCGAAGAAGTGCGTGTGCAAGTGGTTCACTCGGCCGTTGGCGGTATCACGGAAACCGATATTAACCTCGCCTTGGCTTCTCAAGCGGTCATCATCGGCTTTAACGTTCGTGCCGATGCGCCGGCAAGAAAACTGGCTGAACACGAAGGCGTGGATGTCCGTTACTACAACATCATCTACGATGCGGTTGATGATGTGAAGGCCGCTATGAGTGGTATGCTCGCTCCGGAAAAACGCGAAACCGTATTGGGTATGGTGGAAATTCGCCAATGCATCCGTGTTCCGAAGGTTGGCATTATCGCCGGCTGTAAGGTGTTGGAAGGCGTTGTGCGCCGTACGGCATCGGCTCGTCTGTTGCGTGATAATGTGGTGATTTGGACGGGTGAATTGAACTCCTTGCGTCATTTCAAGGACGATGTCCGCGAAGTGAAAGCCGGTTTGGAATGCGGCTTGTCGCTTAAGGGATATGACGACATCAAAGTGGGTGATCAACTGGAAATCTTTGAAGTCACCGAAGTCGCCCGCACGCTTTAATGTGGGGCTGAGGATCGGAAGTTTCTCTTCCGATCCTGCAACTCAACAGAAAGGAATTGAAAATCATGAGAGCTGCTAAGCCAGGACGCGCACAGCGTGTTGCCGATCAAATCCAACGCGATCTCGCCCGTTTGATCCCTCAAGAGGTCAGAGATCCACGGGTGGGGTTGGTTACATTGACCGGTTGCGAAATTACGCCGGACTATGCGCATGCGAAGGTGTATTTCACGGTGATTGGTGCGGATGCTGAACAGGCTCGTGAAGGGCTGAATGCGGCAGCAGGAATGCTTCGAAATCATTTGTTTAAGCTCTTGCAGATTCACACTGTGCCGACACTGCACTTTGAACACGACACATCGGTCGCGAAGGGCTTTGAGATGGATCGCTTGATCGCCGAGGCGATGCAAGTGACCGATCGTAACAAGTAGGAACTTTGCCGATGCGACGCAAAGGTGAACGAATTGACGGTGTGCTGCTGTTGGATAAACCTTACGGGGAAACATCCAACGCAGCTTTGCAAAAGGCGAGGCGCTTATTCAATGCCGCCAAAGCCGGTCACACCGGGACACTGGATCCGCTCGCAAGTGGTCTTTTGGCGTTGACTTTTGGAGAGGCAACGAAATTTTCTGCCGATCTTCTTCACGCCGATAAGACCTATGTTGCAGAGGTTAAACTCGGGCAGACCACGACCACGGGGGATTTGGAAGGGGAGTTTCTCACCAATTCGCCCGTGAATGTGACCGATGACAAGCTTGAGGAAACGCTTGCCGGTTTTCGAGGTGAGATCGAGCAGATTCCCCCGATGTTCTCCGCGTTAAAACGCGATGGGAAAACGCTTTACGATTTGGCTCGAGAGGGTAAAAGCATTGAGCTTGAACCGCGCAAGGTTCGCATTGAAAAGCTACAGTGCTTGCGTTTTAGTGATGACACGGTCACACTTGAGGTGACCTGTTCCAAAGGGACCTATATTCGCGTGCTTGCCGAAGATATCGGTCGGGCACTCGGCTGCGGCGCTCACTTGACGGGACTGCGTCGTACGAAAGTGGGTGATCTGACGATTGACTCGTCAGTGACGTTGCTGGATTTAGAGGCAATGAGTCCTGATGAACGTTTGCAAAAATTATTGCCTTTAGATGCGTTAATGCAAACGCTTCCGGCTGTGTATTTGTCGCAAGTTGATTGCGATCGACTCCAAAACGGTCAGCGCTTGGCGCTTGGCTTAGAGTGTCGGGGGCGTGTCCGCGTTTACGGACCGGACAAAAAGATGGTGGGTACAGCTCGCGTAAATGATCGAGGCGTGCTGGCACCTGAACGATTAATTGCCAACAAGAAAGATATTGAGACGAAAAATGACTAGTACTCGTGCTATTCGCAACATTGCGATTATTGCGCACGTTGACCACGGTAAGACGACCTTGGTTGATAAGTTGTTGCGCGCTGCAGGCACTTTCCGTGCCAACCAGGAAGTTCAAGAACGTGTTATGGACAGTGGCGACCTGGAACGTGAACGCGGTATTACGATTTTGGCAAAAAACTGTGCCGTGGAATACGAAGGCACGCATATCAACATCATCGATACCCCGGGGCACGCTGACTTTGGTGGTGAAGTTGAACGTGTGCTTTCCATGGTTGACGGCGTGCTACTTTTGGTTGATGCCGTTGAAGGTCCGATGCCGCAAACGCGTTTTGTGACCCGCAAGGCGTTGGCATTAGGCTTAAAGCCCATCGTGGTGATCAATAAGATTGACCGCCCGGGCTCTCGTCCTGATTGGGTTTTGAACCAAACCTTTGACTTGTTCGATAAGTTGGGAGCCACGGAAGAACAATTGGACTTCCCGGTGATTTACTGCTCTGCCATTGAGGGTGTTGCCGGCTACACCGATGATTTCGAAGAATTGAAGAAGATTGGCAACATGCGCGCCATTTTTGATACGGTGCTTGAAAAGGTGCCGGTGCGTGATGACGATCCTGATGGTCCTTTGCAGTTGCAAATTTGCTCTTTGGACTACTCGAGCTACGTCGGCAAAATTGGTATCGGCCGTGTGCACCGCGGTCGAATTCACGCCGGCGAAGACGTCTACATCATGAATGGTCCGGACGATACGCCGAAGAAGGTGAAGGTTAACCAGTTGTTGATGTTCCATGGTTTGGATCGTACGCTGGTTGATTCCGCGGAGGCGGGCGACATCGTGCTCGTTAATGGCATTGAAGAACTCTCCATTGGTACGACCATTACGGATTTGGAACATCCGGAAGCGTTACCGCTTTTGAAGGTCGATGAACCGACCTTGTCGATGAACTTCCAGGTGAACACCAGCCCCTTGGCCGGTCGTGAAGGCAAGTATGTGACGAGCCGTCAAATTCGTGAACGTTTGGAGCGCGAATTGAAGTCCAATGTGGCCATGCGCATGCGCTTGACCGATGATGAAACGGTTTTCGAAGTCTGCGGTCGCGGTGAGTTGCATTTGACCATTTTGATCGAAAATATGCGTCGTGAAGGCTACGAATTGGCAGTTTCCCGTCCTCGTGTGTTGATGAAGGAAATCAATGGCGTCAAGATGGAACCGTATGAAGTGCTCACCGTTGATGTGGAAGAAGAGCACCAAGGCGCCGTCATGGAAGAACTTGGTCGTCGTAAGGGCGATCTGCAAGATATGCAGCCCGATGGCAAGGGACGCGTGCGTCTGGAATACCGTATTCCGGCTCGCGGCTTGATTGGTTTCCAAAGCGAATTCATGACCATGTGCCGCGGCACAGGCATCATGAGCCACGTCTTTGATGACTATGGTCCGCTTAAAGAAGGTGATGTCGGTGAGCGCCGTAACGGTGTGTTGATCAGCCAAGATAACGGGGAAGCGGTCGCCTATGCGCTTTGGAAGTTGCAAGATCGCGGTCGTATGTTTGTCAAACCCGGTGATAAGCTCTATGAAGGTATGATCATCGGTATTCACTCGCGTGATAACGACATTGTGGTCAACCCGATTCGCGGTAAACAACTAACCAATATTCGTGCCTCCGGTACCGATGAAGCCATTCGTTTGGTGCCGCCGGTTCAGTTAACGCTTGAAAGCGCGGTCGAATTCATCAATGACGATGAGTTGGTTGAAATCACGCCGCACACGATTCGTTTGCGCAAGCGTTATCTCACGGACATTGAACGTCGCCGTCATGCTCGCGCAGAGCGTGAAAACAAATAATTTTCATCGCTCTGTATGAAGAAAAAGAAAGCGCCCGCATTGTGTCCTTGCGGTAGCTCGTTGAGCTACGAGGACTGTTGCGGGCGATTTCATGCGGGTGAATCGGCGCCTGATGCCGTCACGCTAATGCGTAGCCGCTATAGCGCTTTCGTGAAAAAAGATGCCGCCTACCTCCTAAGAACGTGGGATCGGTCAACGCGCCCTCAGAGCTTGGAACTTGATGAACCGATCAAGTGGTTGGGGTTGGAAATCCTGGAAAGTTCTGAGCAAAACGATCGGGCTCAGGTTCGATTCGTCGCTCGAGGCAAAATCAATGGTCGGGCTTTCTCACAAAGCGAATTAAGTCGTTTTGTGATGCATGACGGACAGTGGTACTACTTGGACGGGGATGTTGATGAAGACACTTGCTGATGAGCCGAAGTGGGTCCTCGAAGGCGCGTTATTGACTAGCGATGTGCCGTTGTCGATTTCAAACTTGCGAGATTGTTTGGACAAGCGCTTCACCAAAGCTCAAATTCGGTTGATGCTACTTGAATTGCAAGCCGATTGGACCGGACGAGCCCTGGAGCTTAAAGAGGTAGGCGAGGGTCTTTGGCGTTTTCAGTCGGTTGCCGCGATGCGTGATGTGCTCAAAAAACTTCACCCGGAAGAAGCACCGAAATACACGCGTACAGTGATGGAAACCTTGGCGGTGATCGCTTATCGGCAACCCGTGACACGTGGAGATATCGAAAAGATCCGTGGTGTGTCGGTTAACCCGAATGCGATTAAAACCCTGATTGACCGAAATTGGATTGAAGTGATTGGACGTCGTGAGACGGTGGGGCATCCCGAGTTATTTGCGACGACTCGCCAGTTTTTGATTGATTTAGGGCTCAACTCTCTTGAAGACTTGCCTGCAATTGGTTCCGATGAAATGCAACAAGGGGAAGCGTTTGAGCTTTTTGAAGGACAAAATGCTATTGAGGCAACCCGACCGAAGCATCCGCTATTGCAAGCGATGGATAAAGAGCGTGAAGAATTGGAAAATATGGCACAGATGTTGCCTTTTTCAGAGGATTTAGAAAGTGAAAACAAGAGTTCGAACCCCTGATGAACACCGGACGAACCGAACCGGTAAACGGACACCGTTTCGAGCCCCGGCAAAACCCAAGATGCCTCAAAAGCCTCTGAAAGTTGAATCCCCGATGCTTGAGACGCCTAGTGTTCAGCCAGCGGTGGATGTTTCCCAAACCGAAAAATTACAAAAAGTGTTGGCTGAAGCCGGTCTAGGGTCGCGGCGAGAAATGGAAGCGCTCATTGCTCAAGGTGTTGTCACTATCAATGGCGATTTCGCCAAGGTGGGCGATCGTGTGCATCCCAATGACAGTATTCGGGTTCGTGGTCGGCT
>URFF01000047.1 GCA_900546995.1 uncultured Sutterella sp. | reverse complement strand
ATTCCCCACTGCTGCCTCCCGTAGGAGTTTGGGCCGTGTCTCAGTCCCAATGTGGCTGGTCGTCCTCTCAGACCAGCTACTGATCGTCGCCTTGGTAGGCCGTTACCCCACCAACTAGCTAATCAGTCATCGGCCGCTCCAACTGCGCGAGGCCCAAAGGTCCCCCGCTTTCACCCGTAGGTCTTATGCGGTATTAGCTACTCTTTCGAGTAGTTATCCCCCACAAAAGGACACGTTCCGATGTATTACTCACCCGTTCGCCACTCGCCATCAGAGAGCAAGCTCTCCATGCTGCCGTTCGACTTGCATGTGTAAAGCATGCCGCCAGCGTTCAATCTGAGCCAGGATCAAACTCTTGAGTTTAATCTCTGTTTGGCAATTTCAAATTGCCGTCGCACTCATCAGAATTTCAGAGAAACATCTTGTGTTTCGTCTTTCATTCGTTGAGCACCTGATATTTAAAGTTTTCTAGAAAAGCCGAAGCTTCTCTTGGTTGCCTTCAACTACCAGATACTCACGCTTATCGGTTCGTTGATCAATTTTTAAAGAACACGCTCTTTCGAGCTGACGAAGTTCGGAATTATAAGATTCTTTTTCTTCGTGTCAAGGCCGTTGGAAAATTTATTTTTGATTTTCTTTCGGCGTGCCGTCTTTCGATCGGCAGGGTTGAGAATTATGCCGAAGCTTTATTCTCTTGTCAAGTTGCTTTCAAAAATTTCTTTTCGCTTCCAACTCAACTTTTTCGCTTCAGTGCCCTAAAGCACTGCAGCGGAGTCGGTATTTTAAGAACCGTTTCGCTTTTGTCAAATCACCCATTGGGGAAAAATTTGGGGAGGCTTGCGCCTCCCCTGATTTTGCTTTTAGTTTAACGCCTCAACAGACGCCCTAATCCTTCTAAAAGCTTTTGTGGTTCATTCTTGATAATGTTTTCAACATTGCTCACAATGGCAGCCGCAATATCAACACCATATTTCGGTTCCTGCAATGTTCCAGACAGAGCAATTGGAACCGTGACACGTCGACCGTCTGACGAGGTAGCTAACTTAGCAGACACCCGTCCATTTAAGGACGAGTCGATTAAACCAATTTGAATTTGACCGCTCACCTCAGCAACGGAGCTTTTGCCATTTAAGCTTGTCACACTCAAAGTCCCGTTACCGACGGAGGCGGTCGCATTTAAGGCTGTGAATTGCGTACTGTCGTTAGGCGACGCAACAAACCCCGAGGGGTTCTTTGCACGGACCGCCGCTGCAACTTTTTCAAGTGAAATTCCCCTTAAAACCGCACGATCAATTTGAGCGCTCATGCTACCTTTTGCTGTCTTCTTAATAGCCGTTTCATCCAACCCATTGCCCGCGATCTTCACGTTGGCTCGGATGCTACCTGTCAGTTGATCCGGTAAGGACAAACCTTCAAGTAAACAGCGAGAATCAATCTTGGCGGCTGTTAAATTAACATTCCATTGCTGAAGTGCCGTCAAACTCAACTGACCTCCAACCGTCCCCCCGCATATCTGAGCGGAGATATTATTCAAACCCAACGTGCCGTTTTGCAATTTCGCCGTCGTACCAATCTTGTTAACCAACAACTTTTGATACTTCAGCTGATTAAGCTTCACCGAAATGTTGGCGTTAGCGGCATCCAGAGCCGTTATACGCTCTACCTTTTGCGCGATGGCTTCGCGGATGGGAGACCAGTCAAAGCCACTAGCCGTCTTAACGGGCGCCGCGGCAATCCATTTATCAACCGTTAGAGCATTGAGTTGAACTTGCCCCGTCACGGTCGGTTTGGTAAAGCCTTTCACGTTGGCGTTTACGCTAAACATTTCTTTATCAAATTCACCGTTTAAGCTAACAGAGGCGCTTTCCTGGGGAATTTGAGCCGAAATCATTCCGTTAAACGGAATAGTGACATCGATATTATTAATCTTGGTCTTAATACTTCCGGTCAGACGTTCACTTTTAACACTGGGTACCTCAATACCACCGGAGAAGTTACCACTGACGGTCGCACTGGTCGTCTTATCCAAGTTAACTGAGCCACTGACGCCATCAAGCGTCCAGTTTTTCATTGCCTGAGTTGCCAACCCTTTGACATTTAATTGTGCACTCAGCCCCGTTCCCATAGCCACAGAGGCTTTTGCATCGCTAATCGTGACATCGGACTTCACATACTTAACCGACGGCGTTTCAAGCGTTGCCTCAACCGTGTCTTTATTTTGGTTATATTTCAACGCGGTCTTCAAATTCGCCAATTGGACATCCAGTGTCTCAAGGTCATACGTTGCCGTGGTGCTGACATTTAAGGAACCACTAACAGACTGCGTTTTTTCTGAGAAATTGGCATTAAAAGAAACCGGTGTTGTCCCCTTAAGCCCTAGCGCTCCAGTCTTTAGATTCATACCGCTGACCGTATAAACCTTTTCGCCCTGCACACCGTAAACATTAAACGCCGCGTTGGTGACCTCGACACCAGCAACTTCCAATGTCTTGATAAAAGAGTCACCAGACGCTTGTTCTTGAGCTGGTTTGGCAGTTTCCTGCTCGGTCTTTGATTCGTTCGTCTTTTGGGCCAAGCGTTTCAGGTTAATGGAACCCCTTAAGCCATTAATAACTACCTCGTCAAACTGAACATTCCCACTTAAGAGCGGCATGACAGCAACACCGACACTGGCATTTTCCAACATAAACTGAGGATTTTTCTTCCCCTCAAATGAAAGAGATGTTCTCGGTAAAACAATTTGAATTTTCGGAAAGAAATTCGTTCGCAGTTCGCCGTTGAAAACAAGCTCGCGGTTGTAGCGATTCGCGACTTCTTTTTTTACTTGATCTGCAATGGTTGCACTATCAAGGAAAAACGTCGCCGCGGCCCATAAACCACCAACAATTATGACGGCTAAAGCGACTATGCCGATGATGACTTTACGAAGCATATGCTGCCTCCTGTACTGACTATCGATTTACCTCTCTAGTTTAGTACAGACAAGGCAACAGGAACGAAAAAGAAATGCAACAAATTCGTTAATTGAGCTTTTTTGACGGACGAAGGGACTTCATGACTCCTTTTTGAGTCAAGCGCCATCGCGCCACGAGGTCGGATGCGTCAGCTACCAAACCCGGTCCGTTGAAGATTAACCCTGAGAAAATTTGAACCAAATTCGCTCCAGCCTTTATCTTTTCAAGAGCATCTTCGGGCGTGAGAACACCGCCGCTCGCTATGATCGGTAAATCACCACGCAAGTGTGTTGCCAATAATTCAATGACTTCGGTTGAACGGTCTTTGATCACACTTCCGGAGAGTCTTTCTCCAGCGATGCCAACACCTGATCCTGTTGCGACTATACCATCAAAACGGTAGTAGAGCAGTTGATCGGTCAGCCACAAAAGCGTGTCATTGTCTTGGCCTGCGGCAACCTTCACAGCGATCGGTCGATACGGATAGCCCTCTTTTTGCATAAGGCGTTCACGCTCTTCGGCCACCTGTTTAAGTGTTAACGCAACTTGACCCTTATATTGGGTGGCAAACCCTCGACTTAAGCCAGAGGTTAAATTAAGCGTTACATAATCGGTATGACGATAGACTTTGTTCAACGGTGCAATAAACGCCTGAGCCGTCTTTTTAGCGTCCTCCCCGATTTCACCCGCGATATTTACGCCTAAAATAGCTCCTCGATTTCGATAGGCCGCAGCACTTTTTAAGTTTTCTAAAACCTGATCAACTTGAGCGCCGCCCATTCCCTCGGTATAAGCGACTGTTTGGGAGGCTGCCCTCAACGAAATGCTTTTTATCGATTGAGTTGACTGCTCCCAAATACTTCCGACCTCAATATGTCCAAATCCCAATCCCCCGAAACCAGACACACACTTGCCCGCACGGTCAAAACCGGCCGCTAATCCAATCGTATTCGGGAATTTAAGTCCCATCAGCTCAATCGGATCTTCCATTGGATCGCGAATATAGGGGTTCAGGAAACCCAAATTCATCCAACGATCAATATTTGACAATACCAACCGTTGAGCTCGCTCAGGTCCCATCAGAAAAAGAAGCTTTTGCAGAAAAGTGAATGGAATTTTGATCATCACACTAGGCCGATAATTGATAACGGTGCAAAACAAAACGACCACTGCGGCGGTCAGCGAAAAAATGCTCCAATGTTGTCCGAACCGTTGTAAAACTAATCTCATCCCAAGGAATCTCGTCTTCAGAGAAAAGCCGCTGTTCAAGCGTTTCCGGTCCAGGCTTTGCCGTCAATGCATCCACAAAGGAAATGAAAAACACATGAATTTGACTGGCATCGGGAACGTCAATGAGTGTCAAAATCGGTCCCATTCGCACCAATTCACCGGTTTCTTCCAATGTTTCTCGACGAGCGCCTTGCTCTAAGGTTTCGTGGGCTTCCATAAAACCGGCAGGCAGTGTCCAATACCCCTTTCGAGGCTCAATGGCACGTCGACATAAAAGAATTTTTTCTCCGCAAACAGGAACCGTCCCAACAACGGGAATCGGATTAACGTAGTGAATGTAACCGCAGTGCGGGCAAACTTCACGCACCCGAACATCTTCTGCCGGTTGCTCAAGAACAATAGCAGAACCACACATCGGACAAAATCGAAATTTCGGACTATCAAGCATAAAAATGACGGATAAAACACTACGACTATTCTAACGAAGGCTGACACAAAAAAGAGGCCTCGCAAAGAGGCCTCACCAAAACTTAACGATCGGTCGGATAAACAACCCACTCGCCTTTATTTCGTCGGATGTAATCTTGATCCTTGTAGGTCAACACAACCGACTGACCGTTTTCTGACACAGGGTTTGTCTCCGGAAGATCTTGAATCAATTCCTGTAGCGGAATACTGCCGCCGTCAACACTGAAATAGTTCGATTCAATCACCTTACCGATCAACTCAGCCATCGCTAAATAACTGGTATTGCCTGTCACATGGATCGTTTCCTGAGGCATGTTCTTGATGCCGATGAACTTCACCATGGTCGGTACCTGAGTGATACGCATACTCGGGATATCACGCAATCGGGCCGTTTGTACCCGGTCACCTCGAACAGCCGCGCCGTGTTCAGGCACAACCACCAGCATCACCTTGCGACCAGAGCGTTCAATCTCACGAATGACACGTTGCAAATCATCCAAGAAAATTTTCAGCCGAGGCTTAAAAGCTTCCCAACGGCTTTGTCGCGGTAATCGGTTACCATCGTGCAATGCGATGAAATTAAAAAGCGTTACCGTGCGCTTGGCTTCTTTGTTTCGATTAAGCGTTCTTAACCAATCCCGCATCACAGCCAAATCATCTGAAATCGGTTCATCATCAAAGGCAACATATCGAACAGGATACTTTTTCGTACTTTCAAGCGGTGCTGTAAGACCTGCTTTGTCTCGCATCGTTTGCAAATAGTTGTCATATTGACCATGATGGTCAAAGAACATATGTTGCTTAAAGCCAAGTTGGTCGAGCCGATTCATAATCTCACATTCCGGACGACGCTCATCATAGAGCGTGTCGTGATCAACTTGACCGCACATCGCATTCAATAACCGTAGCGTGGCAGGTCCAGAATAACTGGTTGCCGAATTAAATCGGTCAAAGCGAATGTTGAACTGATCAAAAACCGGATGCTGCGCCAATTCTTCCGATGCGATCAAGTCATCGTTCGATAATGAGCAGACATTTAAAAGCACAATGTCAAAGGGGGTGTCCTTGGCAGGAATGCCCTGTGGGAATGCCGCTCGGCGTTCTTTTTCGTATTCAAGGAACGCGGAATACCACTTCGCAATCGTTTCTGATGTGATTGTTTCCGGGTTACCCGGTGTCGGCTCGCTCACAACCGTAGCGGGATTGGCAACTTGTTCAGCCGTGGCGACCGTACCGGTTGCCGGTACTGCCGCTTGCTCTTGCGCATGCCAGGCTGCCACCACCGGTTGCAGAACCAACACAGCAAAGTAGCCGACGGTTAAAACCGAAACTCGGATCCAACGCCTAATCAAGAAATAGGCAAAAATAATCAACAGACCCCAAGCCACCATTTTCAGATTAACGAAATCAATCGCTAACTGCATGATGTAATTGAAGGAAAAACCTGCAATGTTCTGTGTGTTACTCGTGATGCTGTCTAACCCCGGTAGCCAACTTTCCGAGTAAATCAACGCAAAGCCTGCGATCACTCCGATAGTGGTCTGCACGACACGAATGGCTTTGCGGTTAAACGGCAAAAGCAGAAACGCCAGCAAGACCGCGTTCGCAAGCGGGTTTAGCGTTAAATACCCGAAATAAGCAAGTGCGAACTTACAGATAAAATAGACATTCCAAAGTCCTAAACCTTGAAGAAATATTTTTTCAACCATGCTTTAGAACTCCGCCTTAAGACGACTGAGTCGCTTGGGGTTGTGTCGGTTTTTCCAGGGCTTTCGGGAAATAAACTCGACCATCCTGATCAAACGCAAAAAGTCCTTGATCAAAACCAATACCGTATAGCGCTAGAACATTGCGATAGTAGTTCGCTTTTTCAATCGGCGTGTTGACTAACACCGTACGGACAAAATCGGCTGTTTTAGACTCACCCAGGTATTCAAGCAAACAAGCACCGAACCCGTCTCCAGCGGCTTGATTTACTTCAAGCGTATTCACATTGACCTTCTCGGGCGGCATATTCAATTTTTCCGTTAACGCCACCATCGGTGCAAAGTGTTCCCTTAACGTTTTATAGGCTGGATCTCTCGGCGACATCATCCCGGCCCAAAGATAGACACGAATGGAGTTATAACTGCCAATCGTATTATCAATGTCATCAACAGGTAACAATTCCCCATTTTTGGAAAAAGTCGCCCAATCCGGTGAAATACCGGCAGGAGCAGAGCGCAAAAGCACCCGTAACGAGCCGTCAAACACTTCATTCCAATACGGATCTTCCAGAGCAAAACGCTTCAAAATGAAAAGCGGATAGTAGCTCGGATTTAATTTAACGCTATCCCCTTTATCAAAGCCGACACGCCCGGGCAAAAGGACTTTACCCAAGTTATCAATGTCGCGCACTTGCTCTTTAAGGAGCGTGAGCATTTTTTGACCTTTTTGCGTGTAATCCGGCTCATTCCAAAGTCGCCCGGCTTCCAAAAGACAGTAAGCGATCCACATATCGGAATCCACGGCATTATTCGTATCAAGGATCACCCAATTAGCACCCGAGCGTCCCCAAAGCCATGACGGCAGCTCCTTCGTGATATCGCCTGAAGACAAATTATCTTCTGTCCATTTCAGTAAATTCGCGAAGCTTTCTTTATCACCATCAACCAAAGCAAAGAACATACCGTAAGACTGACCTTCGGATGTCGTTACGGCACGATCGTCGCTGTAGTCAACCACGCGACCGTTCTCGATGCCAACACTCTTAAAATCATCCCATAAATCCCACGCAAGCGCTGGCGTCAACATGCTGCACCCCATGGCGAAAGCTAAAATTAAACGTTTCATCATGAGCGTCTCCTGATCCACAAGCGCATGAAGTAGAAAATACCGCCGCCCACCAATACGGCGCAGACTAAAGCACAGAGCACCAACAGAAGCGGATAATTACTGATCGTCTGCCAAATCTGGTGATACCACGGCAAATAGCCGACGTGATAGGTTTCGCCCACCTTAAAACTCAAGACTTCAGAGTCGGTGATAATACCGACCGCGCCGGTCATTGTGGCCAAGGAAGAAGGATTCTTCAATTGGTCGTTCAAAAGGAATGCACCACGTTCACCCTCACTACCCAAAGCGACAACGGTCCGAGCTGAACTAAACGGCGACTGTAACGAGACAATGGCGCCGATTCCGTTATCAGGCGTAATCAGTGACTGCTCGATACTAAGTGCCTCCAACTCTTCGGCGTTGGGTGCTCCACCTTTGAGTTCCTCAGCAATGGCATTTTGTAGTTGTTCGGCATTATCTTCTTGTAAATCGGTTAATGTCGCCGGTAAAGCGCCGATCATGATAATGTCCTTATCTTGCAAAGCCCGAGCGTCGACTTCGCTAGTAATCGTCAATTTTGTTGCTGGATATCCAGTAATTGAGCCGAGACGACCTACCGTGTTTAAGAGTGTCGTCATCTCTTCGGTATTGGCCGACTGTGGGATCAACACCGTGGTTTCTGCCAAATCAGCATACTTGGTAAAGGGGAAGCCACTTTGAGTGAAAAGCGTGAGATTCGGTAATTGAGCATAGTGATATAACCCCTCCATCGAAATTGTCGACGTAGGATCAATTTCCAACTGATGCGGCAAAAGAACCGCCGATTTACAGTTATCGGCAGAGCCTTCAGAGAACGTATGCGTATAGGCAACCGAGAAACTCAAATCATTTTGAGCGCTAAACGCATAGCCGTTTTTGAGACTGTCGACTAAATACCCTTCAAATCCGGGCAAACGCAATTGCATCTGACCACGGGTGGCATCTCCATTTGCGTTGATTGAATCCACCAAAATGTTGTTAATGTGCATGCGAACTTGCGCATAGTCACCCGGCTGGGGTTTCGTGTAGCGATATTTCAGCAGAGAATTCACCTCACTGCCGCCCACCATGTACAAATCGGGTGCCAATCGCATTGAAAGGTGCACGGGTGGCGGCGCATAACCGCGACTGCTGAGCTGACCGGTGTACTGCATGAGTTGGTTAAAGGACACCGGACCGTCTTCAACATTAATCCAGTTCGGCGCATCGTAGGCACGTCTGCGAGGCTGCTCCTTAACATCCTTAACGAGGAGCTTGTCGCCGATAAGAACCTGATCACCCTCAGCTAAAGCCCGAACCGCCATCACGAGGTCTGCAGAATTTCTCCCAGCAATCACCAACATCTTGGCGTATCGACTATTGGGGACATCGGCAATGGAAATCTGCGGACCTTGAACCGCCGGCATATCTTTTAAGAAATGCGGACGATTTTCATTCGTCACAAAGACGACAAAATGCCCTTCGGCTGGCAGCTGATTGTAATAAACCGGGAAATCCACACCGCGCCATTGAGCGGCACGTCCACAAAGCGATGCCAACACCGCGGCTGCCGTTTTGGCCTGATTGTCAGGCATGGAGGCAAAAACGACTGGCAATGTCGTACTACGGTTGGTGCTCACATCCACAAAAGGTGCTGGCAGTCTCGCCAAATCACTCGAGAGTTTGATTTTTTGTTTTTGCAAAATCAACTGACTCGGCGCATTGACATCCAACCAAAGCGTTTCACTGGTCGGTGTTTCGCAAATATTTTGGTAATGACCGACAAACTCAAAAGAAATTTGGTTGGCTTTCTTAATCAGCTTGGGATCCAAAGGCACTTCAACCAAAGCGACCTTCCCCAACCACTCTTGGGTCACCGGGACACTCTGTTGGAGCTGTCCGTTGAGGTACACATTCAGTTGAGAACGTGTTGGTATCAACGCGGGCGAAGCCGTTACATTCAGCTTTAAGCGCGCTTCGGAAACCAAATCGTCGTCATGAACCCCAAAATCAAAAAATTGGGAATTATTCAAACCCGTCAAGTGAAGCGTCTTTGTTTGCCCACCCGGAATCAATCCTAACAAAGGTAAAGCGTCACGATAGGCGCCTGTCACATCGGAGCGCCAGACCGGGGCCGGTTCTTCTTGCGCAGCTGAAACCGGCGCCACCGCCCCTGTCGATATTAAAGCGGCCACCAAAAGAGCGACCTTCCATTGCTTCAATGTCACTTTTTCTCTCTCTTTTAAAAATTCTTATACCGGTTTGCTCGGTGCAAAACTTGCACACCACTCAATAAAGCGCTTTAACCAAATAATGCGCTGCGGGATAAACTCAATCATTGAACGATACCCATACAGAGCAAGGCGCCCTAAGTTGACAAAGCCGGTCCAAAGCCGATCATCAATTTTGCGTTCAGGCACGACCCACATGCCCGCTCGCGAGAATGTACAACGGTTAAATTGACGTTCTTGTGCCAAATTTTTAAGTTTAACAGCCAATTCCAATTGATCAGAATCCGTCACCTTTTGAACGACGGCATCAAATGAATGTTTATCTCCATTCAGAATCAAGACAAGCTGAACGGCATCCCCGAGCTTAAACGAAGAGGCCGCGCTAAGACTCACACAAACATCTTCCTGAGAATACTCACTCAGATGAGCCTCATGGACCTTTGCATTCTCATCAATGATGATGGCTTCAAGTGATGTCCGGACTCGAGGATAACGTTGTGTTTGCGCCTCTTCGACGGCCACTCCCATTGACGCGCCAAGAATCATCAAGTTATAGGCAATCCACCCAATATTGATTACGAGGGTCAAATATTCTGGCTGTGGGTCAAAAAGCGCCTTATAAATACCAATACAAAGACCGATACCATTTAAAGCAATCAAAACTAAAAATGGTTTGGAAATGTGCCAGTCCAAGTATTTTTGACCAATGGTTCCGCCCTTGGCCGTCACATTAAATTTCCCTTTGTGCGGCATAAATAGCGCCACCGTCGTCGGCAATAAAATGTACCAAGAAAGCACCGTTTCATAGACACCGCTGATGAAGGGATAACGGTGACCGCGCTGCAAAATTTGATTAGTCAGCGCCGAATGAATCATGTGCGGCAAAACGTATGCGAAAATGGCCATCGCCGTCGCATAAATCACATAGATATTGCCAAACATGTATGGCAACGGCGCCACCAAAAAGATAAGACGCGGCAGGCCATGGAAAAAGTGCACCATGGCATTGAAAAAACACAGGCGCTGCGCCAGTGTCAAGCCTTTTCCGAGGAAGGGATTATCCAGTCGGAAAATTTGAATCATTCCCCGCGCCCAACGGATACGTTGACCGATATGAGCCGCCAATGTTTCTGTGGAAAGACCAGCCGATAGCGGTACATCAATAAAAGCCGATGACCATCCCAAGCGATTGAGCTTTAATGACGTGTGAGCATCTTCGGTCACCGTTTCGACGGCAATACCACCGATCTGCTTTAAGGCTTTGCGGCGGATCACGGCGTTGGAGCCGCAAAACATCGTGGCGTTCCAAGTGTCGTTACCCTTTTGAATAAAGTCATGAAAGAGTGCATTTTCACTGGGTAAAGACCGGTCTAAGTGCAAATTCTTCTCAAAAGGATCAGGCGAATAGAAGTGATGCGGCGTTTGCACCAGCGCGATATTGCTGTCTTTGATCATCCACCCGACGGTCTTTGTCAGAAAATCACTCGAAGGCACGTGGTCACAGTCAAAAATCGCAATCAAATCCCCGTTCGTCACTTTGAGAGCGTTATTGATATTGCCCGCTTTAGCATGGTTATGGATTTCACGCTTGATATAACCAGCCCCCACTAGGGTTGCAAAAGCTTCAAAAGTAGGCCTTGAGCCATCATCAAGAATATAAACATGAAGCTTATCGGCGGGCCAATCCAAATTTAAAGCGGCAAACACCGTGGGCTTAATGACTTCAAGCGGTTCGTTATACGTTGGGATATACACATCAACATCAGGCCAACTGGAACGATCCGCCGGCATCGGATAGGGCTTTCTATCCAAAACCCAACATACCTGGAAATATCCCAACACCATGACGACAAACGCATAAAGTTCTGCCGCCAGTAACGCAATACTTAAAAAGATCCCTAACGCAGAATCCGTATTAAGCGTTGAAGTACAGCGCCACCACAAATAGCGGCCTGAAACCACCATGGAAATCACGAATAACAGCATCAAAGTCAATCGTGCTTTTATTTGGCGCAACATCAAAGCCAAAATCAACATCACGGACAAAAAGACCACTTGCCCTTGAATGTTAAAAGGCTGGGTGATACACAAAACCGCCAAACCCACAGCAACAGCGCCCATACCCCATAAGATGGCCAATTTCACGGATTTTGGTAATTGAGAGCTATGTTTATCAATGACATCAACGCTGCGATCCGGGCCCGCGAGAATGACTGAGCCATAGCGGTTAAGCAAATTACCGAATCGTTCAAAAGCGCCATGAGTTCTCCGATATAAAACCGTCAATGCCTTTTGTAGCGCACTCGGAGCACCCACAGGGACACGAAACAGAAGTAAATAAAGGCTTTGTGTTAACCAACGAAAGGCATCCAAACATTTCGGTGCATCGAAATTAATTAAAGGATATAAGTGCGGAAGGGCTTTTCGATAACTTCTGAGTGGCTCATTTTCAAGCGGCAGCAATGTCCAAGCGAGCAACAGCCAAAATAAATTGATACCCACGGCAAACCACGACGAGCCGTTTTCGTGCCAGCGACATGCCGTCGAAGAAAAATAGTGAAAAACTGTCTTCAAACGAGAAAATCTCATTGAGTATGCAGATAGTTAAACGTAAAAGGAGGGTATTTTACTCGCACTGAGCTTGGTCTGAAATTCAAAGCAAAACCCGCACGCCCCAGAACAACCTAAACAGCAAAAACACAAAAGCTGTTGATGCAAAAGCAAACCTTGTGGCTATTCTAATCAACATTACCTATTCGTGAAATCTTCATAAAAAAGTCGTTACAAATTCCTTATTGCTCAAAATACTCGTTCATCATGGCTCTTTATAACGATTAATTTTGTTGTTTTTCTAAAATTGAATCAAACCGATGCGATAAAATGTCATCCATAAGAATTACTGCAGATCAGGAGAGGATATGCTCTACGAAATGGCACGTGCCGTGCTCTTTAAGATGGACCCCGAAGATGCTCACGCGCTCATCATGAATAACATTGACTGGGCGGTCGCGCTCGGAGTCACTAAGTTAGTCACCGGACCGGTTATTTCCGATCCGGTTAAAGTCATGGGATTAACCTTTCCTAACGCGGTGGGCCTGGCTGCCGGCATGGATAAACAAGCCGCACATGTCTCCTCGATCGGCGCGCTCGGCTTTGGCCATATCGAAGTCGGCACATTGACGCCAGCTCCTCAGCCCGGCAATCCCAAGCCGCGTCTTTGGCGCCTGATTCCTGCCCAAGGCATTATCAACCACATGGGCTTTAATAATGTTGGCGTTGATCAAGGCATGGCTAATTTGGAGCGCACCGGTCAAAAATACCGTGGCAAGTGTGGCATTGTTGGTGTGAATATCGGCAAACAAAATTCCACTCCTCTTGAAAATGCACTGGCTGACTATAAAACCTGCATGCAGGCTGCTTATTGTGGTGCCGATTATCTAGCCATTGACATCTCGTGTCCAAACACGCCCGGGCTTCTTGATTTACAAGGCGGTGATGAGCTGTCGGTCTTAGTTCGCGGAATTGCTGAGGAACGTAAAGCGCTTGAAGATAAGCATGGCCGATACGTGCCGATTACCGTGAAAATTGGTCCTGATTTACTCGATGATGCCATTCGCAGCGCCGCTGACGTTTTTGTGAAATACGGTATGGATGCCGTTACGGCTACCAACACGACATTAAGTCGAAAAGGTGTTGAAAATGAGCCTAAAAGTGAAAATGTGGGCGGATTGTCCGGACTACCGCTTTTTGAGCGCTCAACAGAGGTGGTCTCGATTTTAAGCGAACACTTAAAAGGTGAATTGCCCATTATCGCTTCTGGCGGCGTCATGTCAGCAAAACTTGCGGTTGAAAAAATGAAAGCCGGCGCATCCTTGGTTCAAATTTACTCAGGCTTTATCTACAGCGGACCTGCTTTGATTTCCGAAGCGGCGCAAGCGATCCAGGCCTGGCGAAAAACACAAGACTAGTACTTAAAGGAGGCGGGTTATGCAAGCAAAAAGCACCATAGAAAACCTATGCCATCACTCATCGGTGAGAGACTTTCAGGACCGACCGGTTGACGAGTCGCTTTGCTCACAGATTTTAGAAGCCACTACAATGGCCTCAAGCTCATGCTTTATGCAAGCCACCTCAATCATCCGAGTTACCGATCCGCAAATCAAAGCTCAGATTGCCGATTGGTGCGGACAGCCCTTTATCAAGCAAGCACCTCAATTTTGGGTTTTCTGCGGTGATCTGCACCGCGGACATGTCCTTAACCCAGATGCCGACCTCGGATGGACAGACCTTTTCCTAACGGCTTGTCTTGATACCGGCATCATGGTCCAAAATGCGATGGTTGCTTTGGAATCGTTGGGCTTGGGAGGTGTTTTCGTCGGTGGAATCCGCGATTG
>URFF01000046.1 GCA_900546995.1 uncultured Sutterella sp. | reverse complement strand
AATCTCTTTAACCTATTGATTCTTATAGAGCTCTTTTTTAATGCACAATTTATTTGGACGGCACTGATCAAAAATGGTCATCCGATACTAAACATTAACATCAAAACAAAGGTGATTCACAAACGTGTTTCACCTTTCAACTTAAATATACGTTGCGCAAAAACCACAAAAAAAAGCTAAAGTTTGATTTAATACGTTAGTAGTCTCTTTAGTAGTTTGATTTTGAATTTCTTTTAAAATCAACGAGATAGACACTCAAAAAAGAAATGGCGAGCCTTATCCTCGGCACTACATTCACTTCGCTGTGGCTGCTACGTTCCCGTCCTGACCAGGTTCACGACGAATGCATGCGAGGGGACCCGCCGAGGGCGCAGTTTAGCAAATTTGATCAAACATTTCTTTGGTTGCACAGGCGTTATACTGTGATGACGTTAGTTTTTTCAAGAAATCAATTATGCTCGGAACCGTCAAAGTCAAAAAGATTGCCGCCATTCACGACCTCTCGGGCGTTGGTCGGGTTTCCCTCATGGTGGTCATTCCCATTCTCTCGACCATGGGATTTGAGGTGTGCCCACTGCCCACCGCCGTTTTATCCAATCACACACAGTACCCGACTTTTTCGTTTTTGGATCTCACCGACGAAATGGAGCGCATCATTGCCGCGTGGAAAACACTTCATGCGCAATTTGACACGATCTATTCGGGGTATCTGGGCTCACCCCGTCAAGTGCACATCGTTAAAGACTTTATTGATGATTTCAGGCAAGACGATACCTTGGTTGTCGTCGATCCGGTATTGGGCGACAACGGTAAGCTCTACACAAAAATGAACGATGAAATGGTTCGTGAAATGCGCTCGCTTGCGGCTAAAGCCGATGTCGTCACACCCAATCTCACAGAACTTTTCTATTTGCTGGGTAAACCTTACCAAGCTGAATGCACAGACGACCAATAAAAGCAATATCTCAAAGAGCTCTCCGAACGGGGTCCGGAAATTGTGATTGTCACCGGCGTGCCTGTCATTGGTGATCACAAAAAGACGTCGGTTTATGCCTATAGTCGCTTTAATAACCAGTACTGGAAAGTCACCTGTTCGTACTTGCCCGCGCACTATCCGGGTACAGGCGACGCCTACACGAGTGTCGTCACCGGCTCCTTGATGCAAGGCGATAGCCTTCCGATTGCACTTGACCGAGCAAGCCAATTTACGCTTCAAGCCATCCGGGCCACTTTCGGTTATCAGTACGATAGCCGCGACGGTATTTTGCTCGAGAGAGTGCTGCCGAACCTTAACATGCCGATGCAAAGCTGCAGTTACGAACTGATTTAGTTCATTTACAAAAAAACAGCAAAGGCGCCCCATTTTTAACATTGAGGCGCCTTTTGCTATAAGCGTTTTTAGCTTAGTGAGTTTCGCTTGTGATCTTTTCCAAGCGTTTCTTTAAAACGGCCGCAATGGCAAAACGATTAACACATTCACGAGCGACCACGAGGAAGTTCAAGTACAACTCACTGCCTCTCACCGAAAGCCCCGAATCGGGCAGGCGGCGCAACAGTGCGGCCTGCATGGCATCAATTCGATCAATGGCTTGTTGAGAGTGATCAAGCAGTTTTTCCACATCCAACTTGCCACTGTCGGTTGCGGACAACTGCGTCAAGTAATTACTCAAACCGATTAACTCATCACGCAACTGACCTTCAAAAATACGGTGACGGTTGGCAACGTGTTCGGTGGCGAGTTTAGTGAGCGCCTGCAAAGAACGCCCTGCTTCACGGATGTTGGTGAAAATCCGATAGTAGCAATACCGCGCATCATAGTCTTTGGGTGTCGGCTTGAAACTCGAATTGGCCATCCGATAGTAAAGACTGCGATCGGCACTCATCTGATCGAAAAGCTCAGAGCTATCTGTTTTGACATGACGCAAGGTGGATTCGCTATCGGCCAAAAATTCATTAACCAAGCGGTTAAAGACATCGACTGTTTTGTCAAAGCGCTCTTCAACCTTATTGTCAACGAGCGACTTCACCTTAGCGGCGTCATAACGTGTATCCAAATCGGCCCGCAGATCGGGTTGATCAAACTTCGTCTTAAGATTGGAGCGAATTAACATGCCCGAAGAGACCACGGCAAGGATGACCGCAGCAATCGGACCGCCCCAAAGCGTGATCGAGCAAACAATAGCGGCAAGCGTTGAAGCGCAAAATGCCGTAATGAACCAACCGGAGATCACGGTGAGAACCCCGGAGATACGATAAACGGCTGTTTCTCGGTCCCAGGCACCATCAGCGAAACTTGAACCCATCGCAACCATGAAGGTGACGTAGGTGGTCGATAGAGGAAGCTTCAAACTGGTCGCGGAGGCAATCAAAATGGCGCTCACCACCAGGTTAATGGACGCGCGCACATAGTCAAACGGAAGCGGCGTTTCACCTTGATGCATCTTTCTCGGTTCAAAGCGTTGATCAATCCCCTTTTGAACCGACATCGGAATGATTTGATGAATCACCCGCCCCAAACCCATGCTGGCGCGAACAATCATGCGTCCGGGCATAGAGCTACCGAATTGCTCTTGTTCGCCAGAATTGCTCGAAGACAGGTTGATTGACGTTTGAATCACAATCTGGGCTTTCTTAGAGAACCAGAGCGTGAGCACCATCACCAAACCAGCAAAAAGCAAAAAGCCAGTGGCTGCCACCGTGGGCTTTAACAGTCCCTCCATGGTAAAGAGTTCCGGCGCGATGGCTGCGGCAGACCATTCCTTATAGGAATCCCATGCGGCAAGCGGCACACCGACGAAATTCACCAAGTCATTACCGGCAAAAGCAAAAGCGAGTGAAAAAGTACCGGCCAGGATGACAACTTTAAAAATATTGACGCTCATGGCCACGATCAGAATTTGGAAAACAATCGACAGGATGACGAAAAGCCCTGTCACAATAGGCCAGGTATTGGCATCCATATACTGAATCCATTCGGGCTGCATGAAGCTTGCACCCTTAGCACCCTTCATCACGAGAAAGTAGAAAATGGCCGTTAAGCAAAAGCCCGCGTATACGCCACCCACTCGGCGGTAAACCTTTTCGAAATTAAAGGTAAAGATCAAGCGAGCAATGTATTGCACCACGGTGCCGGACACGAAAGCGACGACAACCGAAATCAAAATACCCGAGACAATCGTCAACGAACGCGAGCTATTGATGTATTGAGCCACATCAGCAAGCGAGGCCCCATCAAGCATCAAAGTATAAGCAGCGGCTGCTAACGCGCTACCCAACAATTCAAAAACGATTGACACTGTGGTCGAAGTCGGTAATCCCAATGAATTGAAGGCATCCAACAAAATGATATCGGTCACCATCACCGCAAAAAAGATCACCATGATTTCGGAGAAAGTGAACATTTGCGGGTTAAAAACACCGGAACGGGCGATTTCCATCATGCCTGACGAAAAGGTGGCCCCCAACATCACCCCGAGACTTGCCACAATCATCACCGTCTTAAACGAGGCGATACGGCAGCCTAACGCGGAATTTAAGAAGTTCACGGCATCGTTACTAACGCCCACGAAAATATCGAAGACGGCAACCAACGCCAAAAACAGCAACAAGAAGAGAAAGTAGTATTCCATGATATCGCAACAAAAAAAGAGAGAATTTTCCCTATCCCTCAGTGTGCTATCGCAATATGACGGAATTATTCAGAAAGCATGTCACCTTAATGACAATTGCATGTTGAAAATGACAAATTCGTCCCCATATACGAATTACCGGCAAATGTGAAGCGACACCGCTTAAAGCGTGTTAGAGTTTGCACAGACCCTTTTATCGAACGGTCCGAGAAAGCCAGTCTTTTTAGACCACCTACTCAAAGGAAAAACCATGAGCGAAATTGTTCATCTCAATGACAGCAACTACGAAACCGAAGTTGCCCAAGGCGTCGTTGTCGTTGACTTCTGGGCGCCGTGGTGCGGCCCCTGCCGCGCTTTTGCTCCGCATTTGGAAGCCGCGGCTCAAGCCTATGACGGCAAATTGCGCATCGCCAAATACAATGTGGATGAAGCCAACGAATACGCCGCTCGCTTGGGCATTCGTTCCATCCCGACCTTAGTCGTTTACAAAGACGGTGAAGTCGTTGCTCAACAAACCGGAGCCATGGGCTCGAGCCAATTGCAGGCATTTTTGAATCAATTCATTTAAAATAGCCCCCGAGTTGATTTCGGGCGCTCAATAAACAGAGCGCCCGAAACCCAAACCCAAATAAAATAATCCTAGTTTTACGATCAGATCTGCAGTCCGTGTCTTCAGGACAGGGCTCGGCCTTTTCAAATCACTACACTTCGTTTAAATCGATTCAAATGCATCTTTCTGAACTCAAATCGTTGCATGTCTCCAAGCTCCTTGACTGGGCATTGGATCTTGGCATCGAAAATGCCAACCGAATGCGCAAACAAGAGCTGATGTTTGCCATTTTGAAAAAACGCGCCAAGGAAGGCGAACAAATTTTCGGCGACGGAACCCTTGAAGTATTACCAGACGGCTTCGGCTTCTTGCGTAGCCCTGAAACGAGTTACCTTGCCAGCACCGACGACATTTATATTTCGCCGTCTCAAATCCGCCGCTTTAACCTGCACACGGGCGACTCCATTGAAGGCGAAGTTCGCACGCCGAAAGAAGGTGAACGTTACTTCGCTTTGGTCAAGGTCGAAAAAGTCAACGGCCAACCGCCAGAAAACCTCAAGCACCGCATTCTTTTTGAAAACCTCACTCCCCTATTCCCGAACGAACACTTAGTGCTTGAACGCGACATTCGCGGTGATGAAAATCTCACCGGCCGCGTGATCGACATGATCGCACCGATCGGCAAGGGACAGCGTGCGTTAATTGTCGCCTCGCCTAAGAGTGGTAAGACCGTTTTGATGCAGCACATTGCTCACGCCATTACCGCCAATCACCCCGATTGTGTGCTTTTTGTGCTCCTCATTGACGAGCGTCCTGAAGAAGTGACCGAAATGCAACGCACGGTCAAAGGCGAAGTGGTGGCTTCCACCTTCGATGAACCGGCCTCTCGCCACGTGCAAGTAACCGAAATGGTGATTGAAAAGGCCAAGCGCTTAGCCGAGAGCAAGAAAGACGTGGTGATTTTGCTTGACTCCATCACGCGTTTGGCTCGTGCCTACAATAACGTCATGCCGACCTCGGGTCGCGTGCTCTCGGGCGGCGTGGACGCCAACGCTCTTCATCGTCCGAAGCGTGTTTTCGGTGCCGCCCGCAACCTGGAAGAAGGCGGTTCGCTGACGATCATCGCCACGGCGCTAGTCGATACCGGTAGCCGCATGGATGATGTGATTTATGAAGAATTCAAGGGCACCGGCAACATGGAAGTGCACCTGGAGCGTCGCCTGGCTGAAAAACGCATTTACCCGGCCATTAACGTCTTGCGCTCGGGCACTCGTCGTGAAGAATTGCTCCTTAAACCCGATGTACTTCAGAAGGTTTGGATTTTGCGCAAGCTCTTATCCGATATGGATGAAGTTGAAGCCATGGAATTCCTGCTTGAGCGACTCAAGACAACGAAGACCAATCAGGACTTCTTTGACTTGATGCGTCGCGGCGGTTAATTTCAAGTTCCAAACGACAAAGAGGCGACCTTTCAACCGAAAGCCGCCTCTTTTCTTTTCGAAAAAAACTAAATCCAACCTTTTTGACGGAAAGACTTTAAGACCGTCACAAACGCACGCATTTCATCGGGCGTGCCGAGCGTTAAGCGATTAAAGTTTTCAATCGGAGAGAAAGCCCGTCCGACAAAAACATGCGCCGCAGCCATCCGATCTTTATAGGTTTGATGATCGCCTTTGATTTCATGGAAGATGAAATTGGCTTGCGAGGGCAAAAAGCGCAACCCCAACTCCGTTAAGGCATCGGTCACAATCTTTCGAGAAAGATTCGTGCTTTGAAGACTTTTTTCAACAAAAACGGAATCATTTAAAGAAGCCAAAGCGGCAGCGGCTCCTGCCGCATTGGTATTGTCAATGGCCATAAAACCGTTAATTTGCGAAGCCAAATCCGGATGCGCAAGCCCATAGCCCACACGCAATCCGGCTAATGCGTAAAGTTTCGAAAACGTTCGAGTGACCACAATGCGTTTATTGCCGCCTTTGACCATGGAGATAGCGCTCTTAAAGGCCGGATCCGTCACAAATTCCGCATAGGCCTCATCGACAATGAAATACGTGTCTTTGGAGGAGTTTTTGTACCAATCTTCCAATAAAACCGCCGGCGTAATGGTGGCCGTTGGATTGTTGGGGTTACAGAGATAGACAATCGAAACGCCAGGAAAATCACGAACTTTTTGACGCATCTCTTGAAGATCAAATCCGTAACCGGGCGCTTTCAAGGCAACTTTCACAACCGGAATACCTTGAGCACTCGCATAGATTTCCGCATAGTTGAAAGTCGGATCTGGAACGACTAATTGCACGGGCTTTTTGCTGCGGCTAGCCAATTGCGCAATCGCTTGCACCGCTCCTTGGATGACTTCCGAAGAACCATTCCCAATCAAAACATGGTCCTGCGTCACAGACCACTTCGTTGCCAATGCGTCCGTTAACGAACTACGGAGCGCGTCCGGGTAACGAAAAGCCGAACTTAAGCACTTTTGAACCGCCTCTTTGGCAGCCGGCGTCATCCCAATGGCATTTTCGTTAAAGTTCAAGAGTAACGGTGTTTTTTCACTGGGCACAAAAACCTCACGAGCGTAAGCCGTTGATGAGATGAGATCACTGAAAGCAACGGCTCCCAACACGGCCCCGGAAGCCTTGAATAGACCACGACGATTGAGATTCATCCGAAATCCCCTTTCAAGAGAGCTTTAAACATTGCCTTTATTGTAAATGACGATTTTTGGCGACAAATCAGACAAAATACCTAAAAAAATCAAGGCACTATTTGTCGACCAATCCGCCTTTTGCCAATGACGTCGATTAGACGGAAAAATGCGTTAGCGACTTGAAATTATTGTGGAATTGTCGGATAATTGCCCCCTCTTGTCGGAACGTGGAGCAACATGCCCATCGTAAGACCTCAGCCAATGGGCGGGCCGATGCGCAAGGTTCTCAGGGCGGCCGATGTATTTTTAGGAAATCTACAAATGAAACAAGGTATTCATCCCGAATATCGCGAAGTGGCCTTCTGCGATTTGTCCATCAACAAGACCTTCATCATCAAGAGCACGGCTCAAACGAAGGAAACGGTTGAAATCGACGGCGTGACCTATCCGCTCGTGAAGTTGGATACGTCCTCTGAAAGCCACCCCTTCTACACGGGCGCTCAAACCCGTATCGTTGAAGCCGGCCGCGTGGAAAAATTCCGCGCCAAATACGCCAACGTTGCCAAGAAGGCCGCCAAGTAATCGCTCTCAGAGCACGGTTACTTCTCAAGGAGGCAGTCCCAAAAATTGGACTGCCTCTTTTTCGTTAAAATAGCTAGGTTATCCGGTCTAGATATAAACATGTTTGAAGAACGCCCGTCCCCAATCATCGCTTCGGCAGCCTCCGCCCGTAAGCTGCCCCGCCTAGCCCTTTTGGCATTACTGATTCTCTTTATTATCCCGGGATTGCTCTCGCGCGACTTTTGGAGTTCTCACGAACTCTCAATCTTTGCCGTGACGCTCACGATGATTAACGGTAGCGGTGTGGACTGGATGCTTCCCAATATCGACGGCGTCGCCTATTACACAAGCGGACCGCTTTCTGCGTGGGTCGCCACGATTTTTGCCAAACTTTTCGGCTGGCTTTTTGGCGTTGATTCGGCCGCTAGACTCAGCGTTCTTGTCTGGTTTGCCATGGGAACGGCTGCGATTTGGTACGGCACGTGGTATTTGGCTCGACGCGATGAAGCGCAACCCGTGGCACTGGCCTTTGGCGGTCAAGCCGATCCGAGAGACTACGGACGTGTGGTCGCCGATGCGGCATTACTGCTATTTGTCGCCACCTTCGGCTTATTTGTCCCGATTCGGGAAATGATTTCCGATGCGGCACTGTTAGCGGTCACCGCCGGTGTTTTCTTCTCACTAGCCTGGACATTCACTCGCCCGATGGGCGGTCCCCTTTTAACCGGCGCTTTGATTGCGACGGCTGTTTTGGTATCCGATTTATTCGCGGGCTGCGTGTTATTACTGATTGCCCTTATCATCCACGCACGCTTTCACGCCTATGAAACACCCTTTATCACGCGGGCAACGTGCATTGTGGTCGCTGCGGCAGCCGTCTTTTTCGTTTGGCCGGTGCTTGCGGTTGGCATCGCCATTGAAACAGTTGATGCATGGTTTGCGGGTTGGTGGAGTGCTCAGCTTGCCCTTTTTAGCGGCATTTCCCTTAGCGCAGTCAATAACGCAGTCAAAAACTGTCTTTGGTTTCTCTGGCCTTTGTGGCCCTTTGTGCTTTTTAGCCTTTATGCGTTTCGCAAACAATTGGACCGCACGCATATCAAGTTGCCGCTGTGGCTTGCCGCAGGGCTGGCCATTTTTAACCTAGCGGGCGATGTCACGAGCGATCATTACCTCATGATGCTCACGCCTGCCTTATCAGTACTGGCCGCTTTCGGACTTTTATCGAGCCATCGCTCTCGCGCCAGTATGCTTGACTGGTTCTCCGCGACGGTCTTTACGCTGGCGTTGGCAACCCTTTGGGCTTACTACATTGCTTGGAATCTCGGCTGGCCACCTAAGATGGCGAAATCCGTCATCAATTTGGCCCCAGGCATTGAACCCACCGTGCACGGGTTACTTTTTGTACTCTGTTTTGTCACGCTTTTAGCGTGGCTTACGCTCGTGCTTTGGCGCATGAACCGCAAACAAGTGGTGGCCTGGAAGGGCCCATGGCTTGCCGCGGCTGGTGTCACCGCGTTAAGTCTTACCTGTGTCTATCTCTTCGGCCCGGCCATTGATAACGCGAGAAGCTACGCACCGATTGCCAAGGCGGCGGCGCTTGCTTATGAAAGTGAAAACCGTGATGGTGATTGTCTGAGTAGCCACACCCTGGATCCCGTCAAACGGGTGGTTTTCAGCTACTACGGGCTTCCCTTAAGCACCAACGCACAGTGCCGCTTTAACTTAGAACGCGTGCAAAATCACAATGAAGAAGTGATCGCTTACCACTTTGAGGTCTTGGGGCTATACAATCGCCCCCGTGATCACGAAACTTTTGCCCTTTTGAAGAATAACTAAGTATGACTCACCCGATTCCACAGCGGCTAACCCCGCCTGATATTTCGCCTCGAGCCATCGCTAAATTGGCCGGGCCCATCTTTGTTGCCAACATCGCCATCGTGGGCGGCGGTACCATCGACACGATGATGGCAGGCCATTTAGGAGCTGATCACTTGGCAGCGATCGCCCTGGGGCTTGCGTCCATGATCATGGTCTTTATGGGCTTGGTGGGTATCTTGCAAGGCATGAGTCCGTTAGCCGGCCACCACTTTGGAGCCAAACGCTACGAGCAAATCGGCTTTGAATTATCTCAATGCCTTTGGCTTGCGCTCGCGCTTTGTTTTGTCGGTATGCCGCTATTGGGATGCACCGATATTTGGACCAACCTCGCTCAAGCTCAAGGCCCTGTTAAAGAAATGGCGGCCACTTACCTTTTGGTGAGTATGTGCGGGTTACCGGCCGCTTTAGGCGGTCGTGCCTTCGTGTCGCTTAACGCTGCCGTTTCCCGCCCCAAGGTGACGATGTACGTATCGCTAGCCATGGTGGCACTCAAAGCTCCGTTAAATGCTGTTTTCATGTACGGATGGTTCGGTTTTGATGCCATGGGGGGCGCGGGAGCTGCCGTCTCTTCCACGATTTTGTCCTGGCTGTCCTTTTTTGCTTATATCCTTGTTTGGAAGCGCGATGCTTTTTATGATCGCATGCGCTGCTCAAAATTTTATTGGCCTCAACCTAAAGCCATGTGGGCTCAATTGAAAATCGGTATTCCGATCGGGTTATCCACCTTTTTCGAAGTGAGTTCATTCACCCTTATGGCAATCTTTATTTCCCGATTTGGTGCCGTTACGGTGTCGGCTCACCAAATCGTGGCCAACGTCACAAGCATGTGCTACATGATTCCGCTCTCTTTAGGGATTGCCTGTACCGTTTTAGTCTCTCAGTGTTTGGGTGCCGGTTGGGCCAGTGTCGCGGAAAAAGCCACCCGGCGCTGTCTTTCAATCGCTTTTGGCATAGCTCTCTTTATGGCTGCCTTTCTCTTTTTCGGGCGCGGTTTCATTCTTCCGCTTTACACATCAGATGCCACCGTGATTGGTATTGCCTCTTCATTGATTTTGTTCGGTGTGCTTTATCACGCTTTCGATGCCATGCAGTGCGTCAGTGCTTTCGCCCTTCGAGGCTATCGAGTAACATTCTGGCCCATGGTCATCTATGGTGTGATGCTTTGGTGCGTGGGACTTTTCGGCGGTTACTACATGGGCTTTTATGGGGAACCATTCATGCCCGCGCAAGGCGCTTACGGCTTCTGGGGTATGACCGCTTTAGGCTTATTCTGCGCGGGAACGTCGCTAGCGGCCATGGCGCTTTACGTTTCTAAAGTGCGCTCACGCGAAGACGAACACGTCTCCGCTGCCAAAATTTAACTTATATTAACCAGCCGTCACATCTTTAGCCCTCCGAATTGCGTATACTGGTCGAAAGGTCTACGTTTCGGAGGGCAACTTATGAGTGCTCAACAAAATCTCATTGCAGGCGTATGCTTAGCTGTCGGTATTGCTTCTGTCGGTTGGTCGCTCAAAGCCGGTATTGATCACTTCGTTGATCGAGATCGTGTTGTCACCGTTAAGGGCCTAGCCGAACGCAGTGTGGCCGCTGACTATGTCATTTGGCCGGTCACGTTCCGTGTCACAGGAAATGACCTCTCCCAACTATACGAAACCGCTAAAACGCAAACCGAGGCGATTCGTGCGTTTTTGATTCAGCAAGGGATTCGCGCTGAGGATATTTCGTTAAGCACCCCACAAGTGACGGATTTACTCTCTGACTATTACGGAAACACCCCTCCTCCGGAGCGTTACCGTTTAGAAATGGCTGTTTCCGTCGCAACTGGTGATGTTGATAAAGTGCTTAGTGCCATGAGTAACCAGGCTGAGCTAATCCAACAGGGCATTTTGTTTCAGCAAAGCTATCGTACTCAATTCTCGTTTAACGGCTTAAATGAAATCAAACCGGCGATGATTGAGGAAGCCACCAAAAACGCTCGGGCTGCTGCTCAAAAATTTGCTGAAGATAGCGGCAGTACCTTAGGACAGATTCGCCGGGCGTCTCAAGGTCAATTTACGATTTCCGATCGCGACAGCAACACGCCCTCCATTAAACGAGTACGCATTGTCACCACGGTTGAGTACTATCTTAGAGATTGAGAAAACCAGACTTTGCTCTAGAAACGACTCAATCGTTGTAATGGAAAGAGTCGTTTCTTTTTGTCTTCAACACTCAGAGATCGTGCAGGGACAAAGCGTTAAGCTTAATTTCAAATTGACTTAATTTAGGATTATCTCTCAGGAAAGTTTCTGCTTTCTGTTCTAACAATGTCATATTGATCTTATCTGCTTGTCGCTTAATCTCTGCTATTTCAATGGTTTTATCCAGGCTATTGACCGCAACCAAGTCAATCTCATTTTCACCTCGCTTATTCCACCACGAGCCAACTTCTGTCCAGAGTCCCGTTTGAATATATTTTTTCCTAAACCATGACTCCAAACAGCGGCCGGTTAGCGATTCAAAATCCTTTTTGCAAAGCTTTCTCATCATATCCCATTGCTGACTTTCCGCTAACGATTTCATCACAGGAGTATCCACAAAACGAAACCAAAAACGAAAATACTCATCGGCCATACCATAACGAACATTTTTCGTTTTTTGCTGAATCAGTAGAGGATACGTTCGTTTGATTAAGTGGTATTGATTTTCAAGGCGGTTAAGGTACGGACCAATCTGCCCAGGCACCACATTGTGCAATTCACTCCATTTGTTGACCCCTGAAGCGATGGCGCGCAATAACGAATAATAGATTTCAGATTCAATACGAAATTCGTTGGCTAATACAATGTCACCATCGGAACGATAGGCCGATCCTGATGAAGAAAAGATATAGTCCAACATTTCGTTTTGATCAAACGACGTGTTCGCACTCAAGATCTCCACGTATCGAGCCACACCACCAGTCAACGTATACAGGGCGAGCAAATCGACAGGTTCTCCTTGAGGATAAATGTCTTCAAATATTTCCCGTAGTAAACTTGGTTGAAATGGCTGTACAGTCAGAGCTAAATCCATCCGGCCATAAAGTGGCCCACTAATTGATCCAAAAATGTGTCGCAATGCGGATGCGACAGAACCGCTCATTATCAACATGAGACGGGATTTGTTTTTATTCAGATCCCAAACTTGTTGTAACTCCGACCAAAAAGACTCATTAATAAAATCCAGTTCTTGACACTCGTCAATCACCAAAATGATCGGCTTATCAACACTTTTTTGCATAACGAAGCGGATAACGGAAGAAAGTTTCAAACGCGCCGGGCCATCATCTTCCTGCAACCCCAATAGTGAGCGAATTTGAGCCATCCATTCTTGAGCCAATTCTGGTTCCGCATATTTTCTTTGAACAAAAAAATACAAGTAAGGTAATCCGCTCTGTTCACAGGCTTTCAAAATTAACGTTGTTTTGCCAACACGACGTCTTCCGGTCACAACTGCCAAACGAGAACTAACATTCAATTTGGACACTTCAAAATTCAGTGTCTTAAGTTCCTCTTCTCGACCATAAAATTTCATATCAGATCAATTGTGTCATTTGTTGTACTGTCATTTGTTGTATTGTCAACAAAAAATGATGGTGCCCAAAGTACCCGAGTATTTCGATTTCAAAAACAAACAGCTCCCCAGGAAAACACCTGAAGAACCGCTCAAAAGGACCTCAAATCAAAGATCATCCAAACTTAAACCCAAACAATTGATCTGAAACTCTCTAAACTTTGGATTTTGGTTCAAAAACGCTTCTGCTTTAACATACAGCGCTGGTAGGCGAATCTTTTGGGGATTTCTTTTGATTTCAAAAAAATCAACTCGTTTTTCATCAACATTGACTCCAATCAAATCAATTTCGTGCTCTCCTTTTCTATCCCACCATTGTCCTAAATGGGTATACCTGGATTCTGATCTGAATTTCTCAAAAAAATATTGTTCCAAAGCTCGTCCACTAAATACCTCATAGTTTTTGATGATGTTCTGTTTTATGGACTGAAAATTGCCCGCACCAATTCGTTGAGGATCGTTCAAAAAGGCGAACCAAAACATTAAATAGCGGTCAGTCATTTTGAAACGACTTTTTTTGTAAGTCCGTTCAGAAAAGAGAGGATCATTTCTCCCTATGAGATCATAAAAATTTTCGAGCTTCGCCAAATAGCCTCCGATACTGCTAGAGACAAAATTTTGTAGCTCCTCGCGTTTTGTGATTCCTTGAGCTATTTTTTGCAAAATCAAATAGTACACTCCGTACTCTGCTCGAAATTCATTGGCCAACATGATATTGCCTTCACTTAAGAAAAATGAAGTCGGGTTAACCGCCACATTCAACATGTCATTTAAATGAAAAGCACCCCGCTCCAAAAGATATTCGAGATACTGGGCAACACCGCTGGTCATAACATACAACGCCAATAAATCGTCAGGCTGGTATTGTGGATTAAAGTCAGCCAAAATTTCTTTTATTTCCACTGGTGCAAAGGGAGCCAATTTGATGAGTCGATCAACTCGCCCGAACAACGGCTGACTGTAGTCTTCGAAAATATGTTTCATTGCCGAGGCAACCGAACCGCAAAGAAACAACGTGACTGCGCTTTCACGCTTGCTTAGATCCCATAACGCCTGGAGCTTGCCCCAAAACGCCTGATCCACATGATCGATTTCCTGGCACTCATCAATAACAATGTTAATAGGCTTGGTTTTCGCTACATCAAACAAAAAAGCAATCACTTCAATCACACTTGTGCAGGCAGTTGACATCCTCACCGCCGTGAACGACGGAGATTCCCTACTGTGTCATCGACTTTCGCCGATGATCACTTCGATGGGTTCCTGCTGCTGACCGACACGATACCGATTCTCCATCCGTCGGTTCACTCGAGCTCGACCCTTTGCGTCGAGCTCCCCACA
>URFF01000045.1 GCA_900546995.1 uncultured Sutterella sp. | reverse complement strand
TAGCGGACCTCCGCGCCCGCGGCGAAATCTAATAGGAGTTCACCATGGCAAAGGGTAATCGCGAAAAGATCAAGTTAGAGTCGACCGCAGGTACGGGTCACTTCTATACGACGACCAAAAATAAGCGTACGAGCACGGGTAAGATGGAAATTTCCAAGTATGATCCGGTTGCTCGCAAGCACGTGGTCTACAAGGAAACCAAGCTCAAGTAATTGAGTCCCGGTTCGAAAAAAAAGCTCGGAGTTTTCCGAGCTTTTTTATTATCCGCTGTCTATTTTTTCTTTTGAGGCAAACACTGATCACGCGTCTTTAACACAATCCACCAACACACGCTCACAATCACCCCGCAAAGAAGCAGCACCGCATCATACTTCCATGCGCTTCCCATCACAATCGGCACCCAAAAAGCAGCGCAAAAAGCGAATGCCGAGGTTTGGAAAAATTGCTGAATACTTGCCGCCATTCCCCGATTTTCCGGGAAATAATCCAAATTGAAAACCGTTAATACCGGACGAACCACACTCATGGCGATACTGTAGGCAATCACGGCAAAAAGGCAGAAGGGGTAAGGCACCTCAAAGACATAATTCAGAATGACACCAACAATGCCGGCAATATACATCACCACAATCTGCGAGTTCACGGTTTTCACATCACCGAATTTCGACGTGAGCTTTGTGCAAATCACGGAACCCAGTACGGAAAAACCGATAAGGGGCAACATCAGATACCCGAAATCAGTCACCCCCATCTGCATAATGTTTTCAACATAGTCAGGGGCTCCCGCCGAAAATAAGATCGACCCCATAAACACAAAACCATTACAGATCACTCCGGCAGCGAAAGCCTTATTGGTCATGGCATGTGCGTAATGACTGATTAACGGAACCACATGAAAGGTCGTTCGAAGAGATTTCGGATGCGTTTCCTTTAAGAAAAAGAAACAAATCACCGCCATGGAAAACGCAAAAAAGGCAAGGAAATAAAAGACGCTTCGCCAACCCCAAAGCAACACTAACCAGCCGCCGATAATCGGTGCAAAAGCCGGAGCCAAAGCAAAGATTATGGCAATAAGGCTTGTCATCTCCTGCGCCTGTTGTCCCTCAAACAAATCCCGAGTAATGGCCATTGCCAACACGGTACCGGCAGAAGCAAAGACGCCCATGCAAATTCTGCCTCCTAGGAAAACCTCAAAACTAGGGCTTATCGCACAAATCGCACACGAAAGGGCATATAAAAGCATCCCGCCGATCATCACGGCTCGGCGTCCAAGACTATCGGAGACGGCACCCACAAAAAGAGAAGAGAGCGCGAAGGTCATGAGATAACCCGAGAGTGTTTGATAGGTAGCCACTTCCGAAACGGCGAATTCCTCTCCGATAGCACTTAACCCCGGCATATAGGTATTGGCCGACAAGGGGCCCACCATCGAACAGACGGAGAGTAATGCAGCTAAGGATTTCGGAACGGAAAACATCTCAATCTCAGACTCTTGAAAGAAAAGGTGCCACAGGCACCCTTTCTCTTATACACCAATTCGTTCTTTACGGTTTTTCATTGGTTAAGGTTTTTTTCTGCAACACGGCACCGAAAAAGCCGTCCGTACCGCTTTGATGAGGCGCCATCACAAAATACGGAGCCTGATCACGCGTGCATTGGGGCAACTCAACACCCTGTTTAGTCAAAATTTCCGTCGCATCGAGTTGCTCAAATTCAGGATGCACTTGCAAAAACGCTTCGATAGCCGCCTGATTTTCTTCTCGCAAAAGTGAGCACGTCGCATACACTAAGCGACCACCGCTCTTGACTAAACGGGCTGCGGCGTTGAGCACGTCAGCTTGAATACTCTTGATGCGTTCAAGCTCCTCTTCACTCATTCGCCATTTAAGATCCGGGTTGCGCCGCAGCGTCCCCGTTCCTGAACAAGGCGCATCCACCAAAACGCGATCAAATTTTCCAGCCAGACGTTTGACTCGTTGATCACGCTCACTCTTAATCGCAATCGGGTGCACGTTGCTTAATCCAGCACGACGCATGCGAGGCGTTAAACCAGCCAGTCGCTTTTCGTTGACATCAAAAGCATAAAGGCGGCCGGTTGATTTCATCATGGCACCAAGAGCCAATGTTTTACCACCGGCTCCGGCACAGAAGTCACAAACCATTTCACCACGCCGAGGTTGCACCAATCGGGCGATGAGCTGACTGCCCTCATCCTGCACATCAATTTTGCCGTCCTTATAAAGAGGCCAACTCGTTAAACCGGGTTTTGTCGTTAACCGAATTCCTTCGGGTGACAAAGGGGTGGGCATGGCCTCGACACCATGTTCGGCCAATTCCGCCAAAACCTCTTCGCGGCGCGCTTTAAGCGTATTGACGCGCAAATCCAAGGGAGCGCCTTCTTTCATCGCTTCAAAAAGATCGGAAGACGCTTCACCAAATTGATCCAAAAGTCGCTCGTAGAGCCAGTACGGCAATTCAGACTGCACAAAAGGCGTTGCATTTTCAACTTTTGATCGAAGGCAATTATCGAGGGCTACCGCATCATTACCAACAATTTTTGGATCCAATGCTTCTCGCCCATAGATGCGGCTTAACGTCACCAACGCCGTTAAGCGAGGCGCTCTGACGGGCACTGCGGGCTTCATCTGCCAGGTCAATGTTGAGAGATGACGCAAAGCGTAGAAAATAGCCTCCGCGATCACACTACGATCCCGTGCCCCCAACTTATGATTGAGTCGGAAAAAGCGACTCATCAAGACGTCAGCCGGACCGTCAAGCTTCAAAACCGTCCCCAAAGCACGGGAAAGTTCATCCACAATCAGACCGGTAATGCGAGGACCCGATGTACGGACTTGACGATGAGCCAAGTCAGGTTTCGCGCCGGCCGCACGCTGACGCTCTTCACGAGTCTGCGAATGTGCCTGCTGAATTTGACGGGCTCGCGCCGCACGTTGTCTTTCGGTGTATTGGCGCTTAGGCGCCTTGGAAGCAAAACGCTTTTGTTGAGGCATTTTTTAAGCCTTCCCAAATAAAGTCAAATAACGGGCGGTTTCATTATCCATCACGGCCCGACCATTTTCGTAACGCACAGCACCCGTAATGCAAGCCTTGACCGCTCGGGCGTAAATCTGATGTTCATAGCCCAACACCCGATCGGCCAGAGTATGCGCATCGTCGCTTGGCAAAACCGGCACAACCGCTTGAGCGATAATCGGGCCACCGTCCAAGTCGGCCGTCACAAAGTGAACGGTTGTTCCATGCACGCGAACACCGGCATCAATGGCTCTCTGATGCGTATCCAAGCCCTTAAAGGAAGGCAAAATCGCCGGATGAATATTGAGAATCTTTCCAGCGAAACGATTGACAAAGCCTTCCGTCAGAATGCGCATAAAACCTGCTAGAACAATCAGATCCGGCTCATAGGATTGAATGACTTGAGCCAACTTTTCTTCAAACGCTTCCCGTGAATCAAAGGCTTTATGATCAACGATGGCTGTTTCAATACCGTACTCTTTCGCTAACGAAAGTCCCTTGGCATCCGGACGGTTGGAAATAACGGCAACAATTTGCGCTCCGATTGAACTACTCCAGGCTTCACGCAAAGCCGTCTCTTCGATCGCCACAAAGTTACTGCCGCGACCGGAAATTAAAACCACGATTTTTTTCATATATAAAAAAACAAAACGACTTCAAACAATGGGCAAATTTTAACATGCGCCCGTCTTAACTCTTTGTCCATTGAGAACTATTGAATGAGAAAAGTGTTGAAAAATTAGGCCAATTCGCCTATCGAACGAAAATGTTGATACCGCCTTTTTGATAAAATGGCTCGTCTAGTTTTTTGGAAGAGAAATGAAAGTATTTAGAGGCCTACCTGAAGAAATTAGAAAAATGGACTGTGCGATCGCCATCGGAAATTTTGACGGTGTGCACAGAGGCCATCAGGCTTTACTCGAAGAGGTCGTTCACGCGGCAGGCGAACGGGGACTTTTGCCGTGCGCAGTCACTTTTGAACCGCATCCCAAAGAAGTATTAGCGGGGAAGGGAGAGTTTTTACCGAGAGTCAATAACTTGCGAGACAAAGTGCTTGATATTGCAGCCTGTGGTATCCAGCGAGTCTTTTTCCTCAATTTCAATGAAAGACTTGCACACATGACACCTCGGCAATTTGCCGAAGAAATCATTGTCGAAGGATTGCACGCTCGCTGGGTAACGGTGGGTGAAGATTTCCATTTTGGCTATAAGGGCACAGGTAACGTTCAAGATTTAAAAGCGCTCGGAAAAGAACTCGGCTTTGAAGTCTGGGTCTCGCCAACCCTTTTTCATGGATCGTCCCGGATTTCAAGCACCCGATTGCGTCAGGCCTTAGCCGATAACGACATGTGGGAAGTAAACCAACTTTTGGGACACCACTATCACATCACTGGCCGCGTCGTACATGGTCAGGAAATCGGTCGTCAACTGGGTTTTCCGACCATCAACATGGATTGCATCCCTGTTGACCGTCACGGCGAACCAGCCGTGCGCGGTGTCTACGCTGTCTTTGTTCAAGGTCTGGCACCCTATCCGTTAGGAGGCGTTGCCACGATTACCTGTCGCCCGACTTTAACGGAAGGACAACCGAAAAAATATCTTTTGGAAACGCACATTTTCGACTATCACGCCGACTGCTACGGCAAAATCGTTCGGGTGGAGTTTCTTGAAAAATTGCGTGACGATAAAAAATTCAATAGCCTCGATGAACTGAAGGCTGCCATCAATGCAGACGCGCAAAAGGCGCGTGGCATTGTCGGCCTGGCACAGTCAGATAATGACTTAATGCCATAACCCGGTAGGTGCGAAGCCGGAAAGAAAAATTCGTACGTTTTGTTATTTAAACAACCTTGAAGAGTCCGAGGGGACCAAGGAGATTACCATGGCCAAATCCAACGAAGATCAAAGCCAACAAAAATACCCACTTAATTTGCCGGATACCCCGTTTCCCATGCGTGGCAATTTGCCCGCTCGCGAACCGCAATGGGTTAAAGAATGGCATGAAAAAGACATTTACGGCGAGATCCGTAAAGCTCGCAAAGGCCGCAAAACGTTCATTTTGCACGACGGCCCGCCGTACGCCAACGGTGATCTTCACTTAGGCCATGGGATTAACAAAACACTCAAAGACATTATCTTAAAGTCGCGTACGCTAATGGGCTACGATGCCCCGTATGTCCCGGGTTGGGACTGCCACGGCATGCCGATCGAAATCCAAATCGAGAAACTCTACGGTAAGAATCTTCCGATTGTGGAATTGCAAGCCAAGGCTCGTCAATACGCCCACGAGCAAGTCGCCAAACAAAAGACAAGCTTCATGCGCATGGGGGTATTGGGCGACTGGGACGACCCGTACCTGACGCTTCGCTATGACACGGAAGCCGCTGAAATCCGTGTTTTGGCTGAAATCATGAAAAAGGGCTACGTCTACCGTGGCTTAAAGCCTGTGAACTGGTGCTTTGATTGCCAATCGGCTCTGGCAGAAGCCGAAGTGGAATACAAAGACATCAAGAGCCCGACGATTGATGTGGCGTTCCCGCTTTTTGCCGAAGACGCCGACCGTGTCGCCAAGGCCTTTGGTCACACGCTCGACAAGCCCGTGAGTACCGTGATTTGGACGACCACACCTTGGACCATCCCATCCAACCAAGCACTTAACATGCATCCGGAATTGGACTACGCCTTGGTCGACTGCGGTGATCGTTACCTGATTCTCAATGACAAACTGACCGAAGAAAGCCTCAAGCGCTACGGTTTTGAAGGTCATATCGTTGCAACTGCCAAGGGCGCTCAATTCGAAGGCGTTCGTTTTAAACATCCGTTAGCTGCCTTCGATCCTTTCTACGATCGCTTTAGCCCCGTGCAATTAGCCGATTATGTTGATACCTCAACCGGTACCGGCATCGTCCACTCGGCTCCTGCTTATGGTGTGGATGACTTCAATACCTTCAAGCGTTACGGCGGTCACAACGATGACATTTTGAATCCTGTTCAAGGTAACGGTGTTTATGCTCAAAGCCTGCCCCTTTTCGGTGGCATGCACATCTGGAAAGCGCAACCGGTCATCACGGAAAAACTTCAAGAATCAGGCAATCTTTTAGCGCACGGCGAAATGCTTCACAGCTACATGCACTGCTGGCGCCACAAGACCCCACTCATTTACCGTGCGACAAGCCAATGGTTCATCCGCATGGATAAGAGCACCGAAGACACGCGTCCCGCAATCGGTACTGAACAGGAAAAGAGCTTGCGCGAAGTGGCTCTTGAAGCCGTTGACGCCACCAAGTTCTACCCGAGCTGGGGTTATAACCGCTTGCACGCCATGATCGCTAACCGCCCTGACTGGTGTATCTCGCGTCAACGCAACTGGGGCGTGCCGCTTCCCTTCTTTACGCATAAAGAAACAGGGAAACTTCACCCGAGAACGCTCGAGATCATGGAAGAAGTCGCCAAGATGGTTGAAAAAGGCGGCATTGAAACCTGGACGCAGGCCAAAGCCGAAGACTTCATGCCCGCCGAAGAAGCCAAGCTTTATGACAAGACCACGGATATTTTGGACGTGTGGTTTGACTCCGGTTCGACCCACGCGACCGTTGTTCGCGGCTCTCATAAAGATAAGTTGGATTTCCCGATCGATCTTTACCTCGAAGGTAGCGACCAACACCGCGGTTGGTTCCACTCCTCACTTTTGATCGGTGCGATGCTCGATGGCAGAGCACCGTATAACGGCCTGTTAACGCACGGCTTTACCGTTGACGAACAGGGTCGCAAGATGAGTAAGAGCTTGGGCAATACCGTTCAGCTTATGGATGCCGCGAAGACCTATGGTGCCGAAATCGTTCGTCTATGGGTCGCCTCAACCGATTACTCCGGTGAATTAAGTTTCGGTAAGACGATTGTGAAGCACGTCACCGATGCCTATCGCCGCATCCGCAATACATTGCGCTTCTTGCTCGCGAACACGAGTGACTTCGATATCAACAAAGATGCCTTACCGGTCGATGAACTCATTGAGTTGGATCGTTGGGCGATCGCTCGCACTGCCCAATTGCAAAAGGAAATCATTGAACTTTATAACGACAATGACTTCCACCCAATTGTGGCCAAATTGCAAGCGTTCGCAAGCGAAGATTTGGGTAGCTTCTATCTGGATATTCTCAAAGACCGTCTCTACACAACGGCAACAACCGGTAAGGCTCGCCGCTCTGCGCAAACCGCACTTTGGTACATCACAGCTGCCTATCTTCGTTTGATGGCCCCGATCCTTTCCTTCACCGCTGAAGAAGCCTTCGCGATTTTCGAGCCGGGCAAATCCGTCTCCATTTTCACCGAAGAGTTCTTCAACTTGCCTGAAGTCAAGGATAGCGACCTCTTACTGAAGAAGTGGGAAGAAATCCGCGCCGTTCGTACGGACGTGCAAAAGGAAATCGAAACGCTTCGCGCCGAAGGCAAGGTTGGCTCCAGCTTACAGGCTGAAGTGACGATTAGTGCCGAAGGTGAAGAGTACGACATGCTCGCTAGTTTAGGCGATGAACTTCGCTTCGTGATGATCACAAGTCGCGCAACCCTTACGAAGGGCGTTCGTTCGATTGATGTTCACGCCTCAGCGAAACCGAAGTGCTCTCGCTGCTGGCATTACACGGCGACTGTGGGCTCTGTTGAGGGTCACCCCGGACTTTGCGCTCGTTGCGCTGAAAACTTGTTCGGTGCCGGTGAAACACGCCGCTTTGCCTAAGCTGTGAAAAATAGCGCTCAACATCAAACCGTATTTTCCATCCGGGGGCTTGCCCCCTGGATGGGTTTGAGCGCCTTGGTACTTATCGTTGATTTTCTAACCAAGCGGTATTTTGAAAGCCAATTTTTCCCTGGTGAAGTTCGCCCGGTCACGTCTTTTTTCAACTTGGTGCTTGCCCATAATCGAGGAGCGGCTTTCTCGTTTTTAGCCGGTCACGACGGTTGGCAACTGTACTTTTTCTCCTTGATCGCAATTGTCGCTGCGATTCTGTGTGTTTACTTTATTGGCAAACACTCGACTCAACGCCTTTTCTGTCTGGCTTTATCCCTCATTATGGCCGGCGCTGTCGGCAACTTGATTGACCGAATTCTATATGGTTACGTGGTTGACTTTCTAGACTTTTATCTCGGTCATTGGCACTGGCCGGCCTTTAATGTCGCCGATATCGCCATTGTCTGTGGTGCTGGGCTTTTGATTCTAGAAAGTTTTTTAGAAGAAAAGTTAAACTCAAAGCACTAACGAACTTTAGTTGTGCCAGTATTCGTTTTGTATTGCATCCAAAGACAAATTAAAAGAGTGCAAAACGCAAAAAAGGCGCCGCCTAGAAATGAATAACAGGGGCCGTAGAGTTCCCATAAGAGTCCCGCAACCAGCCCTGCCGCCAATAAACTAATCCCACTAAAGGAATTAAATAAACCGAATGCCGTTGCTCGACGAGCGGAATCCGCCACAGAAGCGACTAACGTCGCGAAAATACCCTGAGTGGCGCCCAAATGCAGTCCAAACAAAATAACCCCTACCAAGATACCGTAAGGCGTGTCAGCCGCTGCGAAAACAACATCAGACAGGATCAGAAAAACCAACCCCAACATTAAAAGCTTAGTGGGAGAAACCCGATCACTCAAAAAACCAAAGGGATAACTCGACAAAGAGAACGCAATGTTCATTAAAACCATCACCATCGGAATCAATGCAGTGGCAACACCGACATCAGCAGCTCGCAACACGATGAAAGCGTTGGAAAATCGCGCTAAGGAAAAGAGCACACCGAGGAAAATGATTTTTCGTAAGGCTGGTGTCACCACACCGAATAATTCAGAAAGAGTCATCGCTGGATGAACTTCGGAATCGACTTGTGTGTTTTCAACGCCAAAGAGAATCAATAACAGGCAGGCAATTCCAGGAATGAAGGCTATGTAGAAAATTTCCCGGAAATTATCCGTCCAGAATAGAAGTAGTAAAGTGACGATTGCCGGCCCAACAAAAGCCCCCGCGGCATCCAGTGACTGGCGCAGCCCATAGGCGGCTCCTTGAATGGCTGTCGGGGTGACATCGGCAATGATGGCATCGCGGGGTGCCCCTCGAATGCCTTTTCCGATTCGATCAAAAAGCCTCGCACCTAAAACGACAGGCATGCTGGAAGCTAAGGCAAAAATTGGTTTAGAAATCACCCCTAAGAAGTACCCCAAGAAAACCAGCCATTTCTTATGCCCGAAACGATCAGCGATCACACCGGAAAACACCTTACTGAGTAAGGCGCCCCCTTCTCCTATTCCTTCCACCAAACCAATCCAAACCGCACTCGCCCCCAAGGTCGTTGACATAAAAAGGGGCAAAACGGCATGAATCATTTCCGAAGAAATATCCATCAACAAACTGACAAAGCCTAAAACCCAAACAACGCGAGGCACTCTCATCGATTGTCGTGGGCAATCGTTTTTTGTCGGCATAGCTACTCCTAGAGATCTCACTGAATGATTTTAGAAGTGCCACGTCAAAAGATTGTCAAAACGATTGAAACTCGGGGCGTCAAAAATCTGTCAAATCCCGGTCAAAAATCCGTCAACACAATTGATTAATAAAAAATATTATTTAAAAACATGATGTTATGGAAATTTTATTGTAGGTGGAAATTGATTTTCTACAATTTTCCTCTACCAATCCTGAAAATCTTCATTCTGGGACCAATCGAGAACAATGGTTATTTCTTGAGCGGATGCTTCCAAACTGAAAATTCCCAAAATGGCTAACATAATGGGTAATTTTTTAATTTCAAAGTATTGCATGGCATCCCTTCTTAGAACTTTTCGCCGTAACACTATACGACAGAAAATTTTGCAATGATATTTGCCGATCCTCGGCTCTAAAAAGTTGTACTTAGCTTTGAAACAAAATCCGGTACCTCTTGATTTGTGGAGAAAGAAAAAAAACTCCGAACCTAAACTTCGATTCGGAGCCTAAAAAGACTTTAGCTTAAAAATTAATGCGTTGCAGTCAAATCCCATTGAGCATCATAGGTACTCGATTGAATCTTTAACATACCTAAAATCGTGTGATAAAGATGATCGTGAGTCACAACATCGCTCGCGGCATCACGAAGCGCAACCTTATCTAAATTAAAAGTTCGGTCAAAGCCGGAAGATGTCCACATCACCATTGGAACAATTTTTTGTTCATCTGGTGCCATGTAAAACGGTGCACCGTGCAAATACAGTCCGTTCTCTCCGATACTTTCCCCATGGTCAGACACATAGATGAAGGCTGAATTCACCGATGCGGTTTTCTGTAATGTTTTAATTAAACCGGAGAGTACCCGATCCGTATAGTGAATACTCGAATCGTAAGCATTACGAATTTCTTCCGGACGACAACCTCTGAAACTCGAATCCTGACAAACCGGTCCAAAAATTTTGTCTTGTTTTTCGGAACGTCGGTCATACGCCGGACCGTGAGAGCCCATCATATGAAAAAATAACAACGTCGTCTCTCCAGCCTTCGCTTGATTTATTTGCGTTTGAAGTTCTTTGATGAACACGGCATCCAGGCATTCACCATCGTGACAGTACTGATCTTCAAAACTGGGATGAACTGTTGGCACACCATCACTTGTGCCTTTACTGCCGGATTGATTATCGACCCAGAGGACTTTTACTCCGGCCCTTTGTAAAAGTGCTGGCAAAGACTCTTCCGTTAAGATGCGATCCCGATCATAATCACGTCGACCAATTCGACTGAGCATACAGGGTAATGACACATCGGTACTCGTTCCGCAAGCCATGACTTTCGGAATGCTGATAATGTCACGCATAGCACTTAACGTTGGTGTTGTTTCCCGTTCATAGCCAGCTAACTGCCAACTTACCGATCTTGCCGTTTCTCCGATTGCGACAACCATCACAGTGGGCTTTTTGGGGACAACTGTCATGGTGGGCTTGGAATCAATAATCGTCCGCACTCGATGGCCATCGGTACTCTTATCTCGTAAAAGAGTTGACGTGGTTGAATAAATCACATTAAACGGAGCAATGAGATAACGCGCACTCTTATCATTGCGCATCGCCGCGGAAAAGGGTTGAAATTGCGTGAAAATCAACAACACGCCGACAATCAGACACCCAGAGAAAATACCAATTCGTTTTACTTTATCAATCCAGGCGATGCGCGTATTAAACGCTGATTTCCAAACCGCAACGACAGGCAACAAAAGGAAAAGCGACAGCACAACCAGTGTCACTGAAAAATACATGCCGGCTTCTCTCGGATCGGTTTCCAAAAAGTTTCGAATCATATCCGGCGTCATGGTTGTGCCATAAAGTAGTGCCGCCACTAACGAAATGATTCCCGAAATCGACAATAGGGAAAGCAGTACGGCAAAAAGCTGTCTGGGCAGAATACTGAGCAGTTCAATGACCGCCATGGCAACAAAAAAGAAGCTAGCAAAAAGCGTTGCAATTAAAACTAATCTTTCAGCCACAAAACTCGTATCCGATCCCGCTGACACAATCATCGAACGCCAAAACGGAATATCCAAAAACACGGTCCAAAATAGCGCCGTCACAAGCAATAAAGATGTCGTACCGGAACAAAATGGGGTATTAACAAACCGACTGACAATCGCCTTTCGATCAAACATTAATACATAAAGAGCCGCACTGATTAGCCAGTCAATGAGCATCGTGGCCATGCCGTGCGAAGCAAAATGGGCCCCTTGCATCATTCGAGCGGTTGCACAAATAAAACCGAAAACAAAGACTGCAGTCAGTACCCAACGGGCTAAGCTCGGACGATGATCACGATAGTAAAAATAAAACGCAAATAGACAAAATCCAGTTCCCGCATGACCGGCAGGCCAACAATTACCGGCGCGAAACACCCACGACCAGCTAGGATCGGTAATTGTGCGACTTCCCCCAAAAGGCACCGTCGACCAAGGGCAACTCACTGCCGTCGTTTCCTTTAACCACCACACGAAAACGACGCAAAAAAGCATGGAAAGAAAAACATACCCTAAGCGTTTCACCTTTTCCTCTGAATAGAGGGCCTGATGTCGTTTCTGCCAAAATTGTTTTCCGATTTGAAAAACAACACCAATGGCAATCACAATCGGAACGGCTTTTGTGCCTTTGTGCAGCACTTCTGAGAAAAACGCGTTTCCATGCCAAGACCAACCGTTATTGATGTAAAAGAGCTGGCTGATCGCCACATCCAACTGATGCGGTGGAAAATACACCAAAAATAACAAGCACCAAACAGGAATGGCAAACCAAAGCCATGGGTTATACGGACGTACTTTTTGCATTGTTTTCATGGGACCATCAACAGAATTAAATTCAGTTGATAGGGTCGCATGAGCACGGTAAAACTCGCGTCAAAGGTCTGTCAAAAACCCGTCAAAACCCTTGAGTCTCATCAGCACATGGTTTTTAAATGACCATTTCTCAGGCCAACCAAATTGAAACAATTCCCGATTAGTTTTTGAAACAGCTATCATTTTTACCAACATGATGAATTAGAGATGATGAGGCTGCCGTGCGCTTGCCGATACTCGTTGTTGATGACAACTTAGAAATTCTTTCTAACATCCGAGATTATTTATTTTTAAAAGGCTATAACGTTGAAACCACTCCAAGTGGTGCGGAGGCCATTGAACGTCTGCAAAACCGTACCTATAGCCTTTGTGTCTTAGACATCGGGCTTCCGGTGATTGATGGTTTGAGCATATGTCAAACGCTACGCAAGCAACAAAATCACATTCCAATTATGATGCTCACCGCTCGTGACAGCATTGATGACCGCGTCAGAGGCCTTGAAGTTGGTGCTGATGATTACCTGGTTAAACCCTTTGCCCTTCGAGAACTCGCTGCACGCATTGACGCTTTGCTTCGTCGCGTTTATGGTGACGATCGCAATGTGTTAAAAGTTGGCGATTTAGTCATGAATCTGCAAACTCTCAGCGTCTCCCGCGCCGGTCGAGAAATCAAACTCAATCCGATCGGTTTGGCGATTCTTCGGGAGTTAATGCTAAAAAGCCCGGGCATTGTCAGTCGCGCTCATCTGGAAGCCGTTGTCTGGAATGGCTCTGTTCCCGATTCAGATAGTCTGCGAACCAATATCTATTTATTGCGGCAATCCGTTGATAAACCTTTTGATACCGCTTTGATTAAAACTCACCCGAGTTTGGGGTGGTCTATTTGTGAGAATTAAAACCATGTTTAAACACTTTGGTTTAACTCATCGACTATTGCTAGGTTGGCTGTGCCAAACCTTATTGATTGTCCTGCTTTTCTCATTTGCAATGCATGAATCCACCGAGTTCATGGAACGCAACTTGATCAGCAATATCCTTGAGGAAGAGACCCTTGTACTCATTGATGAAATGAAAAGCGGAGAAAAGTTGCAAATTCCGTCCTCCATTTCGTTTTACGGTGATCGAGAAGGCCTTGAACGAATCCCGACCCGATTCCAACACCTACCCGATGGCTACAACGAGATCGTTCAACCGTCGGAATCCTATTTTGCTTATCGCTATACGGCAAACGACGGCCACAATTACCTTTTGCTTCGCGACCAATTCGCCTTTGAACAAACCGAGCAGCTTTTTAAAGTGGTGATTGTCGTTAGTGCCACGCTCATTTTCCTTTGCAGTTTGTGTTTCGGTTATTGGTGGATCCGCAAAAAAATCATGACGCCGATCCAAACCATCTCAGAAGAGGTACAAAGTATGGCCCAATCCCGCCATTACGAACCACTAAAAGTTGCTGTCGATGATGACGAGGTCGGAAATCTCGCCAAAACCTGCGATCAGGCTCTAAAACAATTTCACGAAGCGCTGACGCGTGAGAAACTTTTCACGGCCGACGTCAGCCATGAATTGCGAACTCCGCTCACGGTTATTCAGACGAGCTCGGAGCTTTTGCAGTTACAATCAGATGATCCAAAAATCCAGAAGTACACCGGGCAAATTCTGGATGCTTCTCAGGGCATGAACGACTTACTCTCTCTTTTTTTACAATTGGCACGAAATGCGCCTCTGGATAATAGCCAAACGGATCGCGTTGGCGATGTTTTGCAGCGAGCGGTTACACACTATAAACAAGCTGCGGATGCCAAAAAATTGGAACTTCATTTCGAAACCGAAAAATCCTGTCCGGGCCACTTCTCCCCTGTTCTTTTGGGAACAGTTGCCAATAATTTAATTAAAAATGCCGTCACATACACCGATGAGGGATCGGTGACGGTCAGAGAACTTGACGATGGATTTGAGGTATTTGACACGGGCCCCGGACTCAGTCAGGAACTGCAGGAAAAACTTTTTACACCATTTAATCGCGGCTCTTCGTCAAAACCAGGCTCCGGGTTGGGGCTCTCGATTGCGAAACGCATTTGTGATCGATGCGGATGGCAAATCGAGTTGGTTAAACAAGAATACGGCACTCATTTTAAGGTTAGGCTGATAACAAATGATTACACGAGCATGGATCAGCGCCCCAATGAAAATCTGAGTGTGCAAAAAGAAGGCCCTCGCGATTGAAAACACCTCAACACAGGCAGACTTTGTCGGACAAGTCGCTCTCCTTGCCCCTATAATGCAAAAAAGAAGTGAAAATGAACTCGGTTGTTTTTTATCAAAGGAGTAAGCCGTGTTGGGAGGGCAAAAAATTG
>URFF01000044.1 GCA_900546995.1 uncultured Sutterella sp. | reverse complement strand
CTGTTTCGCATATTCGCCGATTGAAGGCGCAGCGGCCAATGAATTGCCGGGCGCTTTGCCCGATGAGGTTCGTGAAGAGCGTCGGGATCGGTTCATGCAGGTCCAATCGGAAATTTCCGCCGCACGATTGGCTAAAAAGATCGGCACGGTTCAGAAAGTCATTATTGACGAACCCGAGGATGAAGACGGTGTGGCGATCGGACGCACCATGGCCGATGCGCCGGAAATCGACGGTATCATTTATGTGACGACGGATTCTCACTTAAAACCGGGTGATATGGTTAATGTTAAGGTCACAGCAAACGAAGAGTACGACTTGGTAGGACGTCACATCGAGGATTAGCGATGTTTAAAACGGGCGGCAACATGAAGAGCAAGATCAAACCACTACGGCGAATTCTTGTTTTTTTAATTGCCGCCTTCGCTTGTTTTGAGCTATTTCGGGTCGGTGAAGTCATCTGGTATGGATTCAATCCGGTCACCACTTCAGCTTACATCGAAAGCGAGACTGAACGGCTCGGTCGAATTGATTTTCGTCCCGTTGCGTTAAATCGCATTTCCACATCAATGGTTCGGGCTGCCGTCGCGGCGGAAGATTTTGACTTCGCCAAACATCACGGCATTGATTGGGATGCCACGTATCAAGCGTTTATCAGCAATGTTTTGGAAGGGGAAAGTGCGCCGGGCGGATCCACGATCAGTCAACAAACGGTGAAAAATCTCTTTTTAACTCATGAAAAAAGTTATTTCCGAAAGGGGCAGGAAATTTTTCTCACGTTAGTGATGGAAGCAACCTGGAGTAAAGGTCGCATCATCGAAACGTACCTCAATATCGCGGAATTCGGTGAAGGGATTTTCGGCGTTGAAGCCGCTGCAAGACACTATTATCAAAAGTCCGCAGCTTCTTTAAACCCATGGGAAAGCGCCTGGTTGGCAGCGATTTTGACGAATCCGAAATATTACGAAAAACGCGGGACGACACCGTGGCTAGCCAAGCGGATTTCAATCATTATGCAAACAGTCAGAAATTATGAAATCCGCAAGCTTAATAACCGATTACCTTAATAGGTATATTTTTCAGCTCCATTCCAAGCCGGAATAAAAGCTCCCTTGTAGGCCGTCATAATGGTTTTGGCGGTCTGCGGTGTTTGATAAGCTTTCACCACTTTGAGGTAAGCGGGATTCTCTTTATCGCTTTCTCGAGCGACTATCACGTTGACCAAATCAGCGACCTGAGGATTGGTTTTCGGGTCAAGATTTTCAGCAAAGATGGCATCGGTCTGCCCATCAAGCCCAGCGGTGTAAGCATTGCCGCCATTGATAACGGCAGCAGTGAAGTCAGGTAAAAGTCGAGCGAGGATCCCAGACTCGGCTTCACGGATGGTGATTTTAACTTTGTAGTTCGTGATATCGAGTTTTGTGGGAACAAAGCCGGCTGCGGGATCGACGGTCACGAGACCGGCCGCTTCCAAGAGTTTGATGGCGCGACCACCATTTGTTAGGTCCGACGGAATGGCGATCGTGTCACCGTCTTTGATATCGGAAAGACTCTTGATCTTTTCTTTGTTGTGATAGATTCTAAGCGGTGTCATCATGGTGTCACCGATTGCCACAATTTTGTAGCCGTTGCGTTTGATGTCGTTTGCCAGAAACGCTTTGTGTTGAAACGCGTTTAAATCGATTTCGCCATCGGCGAGAGCCCGATTAGGCGTGGCGTAATCGCTGTATTTCACAAGTTCGACTTGAATGCCTTCGGGCTTGAGCAGTTCGTTGACCGTTTCCCATTGATCGTTATATTCGCCGACCACGCCCACACGAATTATTTTCATCTCGGGTGTTTGCGCAGCGGCATAGGCGCTTGAGGTGATCGCAAGCAAAGAGGCTGAGACTAGAACCGATAAAAAATGACGTTTACTGATCATGAGTTTCTCCTTAATAAGTGATTAGTGTGTGGTTTTTCGGATGATCCATTGCCCGAAGCATTGAACCAAGCTGATAATGGCGAGAATGATGAGTACGGTGAGCCAAATCATGTCGCGATAGCCCATTTGATAGCCGTAGCGAATCGCGAAGTCACCCAAGCCGCCTGCGCCGATGGCGCCCGCAATCGCGGTGATACCGATAAAGCTCACAAAAGTGATGAGCGTGACTCGTGTAATGCCGGGAATGCTTTCACGTAAGTAAACACTCACAATAATTCGGGGTACCGAAAATCCCATCGCAAGGCTTGCTTCAATTAATCCAGGATTGAGTTCACTTAGGACCGTTTCAATTTGTCTGGCGAAAAAGGGTACGGTTCCGAAAACGAGCGCCACAAAAGAGCCGGTGACACCCGATCCGGTCCCCACTAATGCTCGGCTTAACGGAATCAAAAGCACAATCAAAATAATGAAGGGGATGGAGCGCAAAATATCAATCGAGCGATCTAAAAAGACAAAAAGCCAAGGGGTTTCCATCAAACCGTCTTTTTTCGTCACAACAAGCAGCACACCGATGGCTACGCCCAAAAACCAAGCAATCGTGCCCGAGACCGCAACCATTGTGAGCGTTTGAATGAGGCAGTCATAAAGCTCTGGTCCCAGCTTTTTTAGGTGCGGCAAGTAGGTATAAATCCAATCAATCATTGCAAAACCTCGACATGAACGTTGTGTTGAGTTAGATAATCGTGAGCGGCGCGAATGGCCTCGACTTTACCGTTGAGGCTTACGCCTAACTTTCCGAGTACCGTGCCTTTGAAATAATCGATGTTGCCGTAAACGATGTTGGCTTTGACACCGAATTTTTCAAAAAGTTCCACCATGAGCGGTTCACCGGCAGCGCCGTTGCGATAGGTTAAAAACCAAACCGGTTCGCCGGGGTTAACACCAATTGCTTCAGGGCTGGTTTTGACAAGGTTGAAAAAACTTTCAAAGTGATCAGCCGCTCCGATAAAGTCTTTGGTAATCGGTGCTTGAGGAGACGCGAAGATTTCATCCACAGGTCCCAACTCAACGATTTTTCCGGCCTGCATGACAGCGACTCGGTCGCAAACTGCTTTAATCACATCCATTTGGTGGGTAATAATCACGACGGTGATTTTCAGCGTTCGATTGACTTCAGCTAAAAGTTGCAAAATGCTTTGAGTTGTTTGTGGATCAAGAGCACTAGTCGCCTCATCACACAAAAGAATTTTGGGGTCGTTCGCAAGCGCTCTCGCGATGGCCACGCGCTGCTTTTGACCACCGGACAATTGCGAGGGGAAAGTTGATTTTTTGTCAGAAAGGCCGACTAAGTGTAATAGTTTTTCAATTTTGGTTTGACGCTCAGAGGCGGTGAGTGTGGTAAGTTTCAGAGGAAGTTCAATATTTTCGTAGACCGTGCGTGATGGCATTAAATTGAAGTGTTGGAAAATCATGCCGATGCGTTGTCTAATTGCCCGAAGTCGATCTCCTTCGTAATGGGTGATGTCATCGCCATCGATGCGAATACAACCCGATTGGGGACGTTCTAGCAAATTAATGCAGCGCACCAGTGTTGATTTGCCCGCGCCTGAAAACCCGATGACACCGAATATTTCGCCTTGCTGAATGTGAAGCGTGACATCATCAATCGCTGTGACAGTCCCCGGATCGGTTTTAAAAGTTTTTTTGATATGTTCAAGCTCAATCATTGTGAACGTTTCCTTTCAGGATCACATCGATTGGGATTGAACAGATTGGCGAATAGTCACTTGCAAATTGAATTTTGCAATGTCTCATACCCGAAAATCGGTGTGACGTTTAAACAAAATGTGTGTTGGGAAATGAAATGCGGGTCGTTATGAGACCTTCCGACCGGCATTTTTTGCGGAGCTAGGTGCTCCGAAGGTCCTTAGAGCACCATCGTCATGCACATTCGCATTCGCATCGTCTGAGCAACGACAGCACCGAAGGCTGAAGAACCTTCGTGGTTGGCGGCGTTGTGACAATGACAGTGCATGAAAGAATTCCTACTCTAAGATCAATTGAGCGTTTCGATGTGAAACGTGTTAAGCAGAATACCAAAACGTCGTAAATATGAAAATAGGGAAAATGCTTAACGATAAGGCATTTTCCCTATCATTTGCCTTTTTAGCGGTAAATGGTTCTGTCTTTTGCGATCAGAGCCAAGGTAAGGGCGAGCATGAGACAAATGCCGGCAAAAGCGCCCTGAAGAGATACGACAGAGGAAATGGAACCAATTAATGCCGGACCGAGTAATAGGCCACCATAACCGACTGTTGTAACGGCTGTAATGGCTTTCACGCCATCCATGCTCTTTGTTCGGGAGGCCGCGGAAATCAAAATCGGGGCGAGATTGGCAATGCCTAATCCCATCACAAAAAGACTTGCGTAGGCGACAAAGGGCGTTGGCACAAGGATCAGGGCGGCAAGCGAAAGAAGAATCATCACAATGCCGCTCGATAATATCGTGACCGGTCCTAAACGGGTGGTTAAACGGTCACCGATCAAACGCGATATCGCCATGGCTATCACAAAAAGGGTGTAACCCAAGGCACTTGCTTCTTGAGCAACGCCCGCATTATCTCTGAGATAAATGGCGCTCCAGTCCAGCATCGCGCCTTCTGTGAGAAAGATCGTTGCACAAACCAGTGCAATGACAGCAATCGGTTTGGTGAGCGTGAGTCGCCAACCCTTGGCTTTTTTCTCTGTTTGACCGATTTTGACATTTTTGATGCCATGCAATAGATAGCTTAACGTCACGGACAATATCAACATGAGTACCAATATGGTCGAAAGCGGTGTCACGCCAAGGATGAACAAAGCCGTAATGAGCGCAGCCGAGACGACCTCTCCTATCGAATAGGCCGCATGAAGTCCTGACATCAGACGGGCACCATTTCGCTTTTCCAGATACGTGCCGTAGATGTTAACGCTTACTTCAAGGCAACCCAACGTGATGCCATAAAGGAAAAGCGCAACGCATTCGAACGTGTAAGAGGGCATCCAGGCAAGCAGAACCAATAAAAGGCAAGAGGCAAGGCCTGAAAATAAAATGGCGTTTTTTGCACCGATTCGTCGCGAGAGGCTGCCCGCTAGTGGCATTCCCACAAAGGATCCGACACCAAGCCCCAGCAGTAATGTTCCCAGAACCATCGGTGTCAAAGACAATTCCGATTGGACAAAGGGAATGAGAGGCGCCCAGGATGCGACCGTAAAGCCACCGGTAAAAAAGCCGATACGGGCTGCGTATAACTCTCGCTTGGAGACTTTGGCAACCGTTTTAGCATTTTTCGTATCGGTTATCTCACCGAAAGGATTTTCTTCGGGCCGATGAAGACCGGATAGGTCGGTTTGACTCGGCAATGGTGCCGATTGTGAGCGAACAAGGCGTTTTTCCGCAGTCATAAAATATTGTCAGTTGTTTAGATGGTTGATATTATGTCATCAATATTTTGTGTTCACGAGTTAGATTCCATCAAAAAACTGATAGTCATATGCCTTTAAAAATTGATGAAATTCGATCATTTGCTGCGGTTGCTCAAAGTGGGTCTTTTTCCGAAGCCGCCCGACAACTGCATCGAGCTCAATCGGTGATTTCGATGCACATTGCCGGCATGGAGGCTGAGTTAGGCTATAAGCTTTTTGATAGAACGCCAAAACCTGTTTTAACCGCGCGAGGTCAAGAGCTTTTACTGCTCGCTCGACGCGTTTTGGTCGAAGCCGATCGGCTGGACTCGAAAGCCCGTTCGCTTTTGCAAAGTGAGACGCCGGCGCTTTACATGGGCATTGATTTGGAATTGGAAGCGCCGGTGATTTTGGGCTTATTAAAGCTCTTTGCGAAAGACTACCCTTCGGTGAAGCTTCAGATTGAAAACATTTCGAGCTCTGAAGCGCAATGGTTCTTTAAAAAATCAGCCATGAATCTTGCGCTGGTTTTCTCCTCCGAAGCGTCGCTAGAAAGTGAGGAACGTGTACTGGGACTGTCACCGGTCAGTATCGTTGTGGCCAAATCACATCCCTTGGCAACGAAATTATCGATAACGGTAGACGATTTACGTCAATATCGCCAAATCATTGTGAACGCGAGAGACTCTGAGTCACCCCGACCGAAAATCATCAATAGTGATCATTGGGAAGTCGATAGCGGTCTTTGGGCATTGGGATTGGCCGCTCGTGGCGTCGGCTGGACAATTCTTCCGCGATTTTTGTTAAGCGGTCGATCAAGCTTCGGATCGTCAGTCGTCTCGATCAAAGCCCCATTCAGTTTAGTGCCCGAGCGGTTGGTTTTAAGGATAAAAAGCGGGGAAGTGGATCCGCAAATCGTTCAGTGGTGGACCAAGACCATCGCCCGAAATAAACACCGCCTTGGGTTGGATCCTGTTCCGGAGTCGCATAATGATTAACATTCGAAGCTATCAATCATCTGACTGTGAAGCGGTGACGACGCTCTTTTTCAACACCATTCATAATGTTTGCAAGAATGACTATAAGGAAGAGGCGCTTTTTGCTTGGGCGCCGGCGAGTCCTGATCTTGTGGCTTGGAATGTACGATTTTGGCGTTCAATCAAAACACGTTGGTCGGTTTTGCGAGTATGGATTTGCGAAAAAACTATTTAGACCACCTATTTGTACACGAAAAGTGGCAGCGACAGGGCATCGCAACAATTTTGTGTGATCAGTTGGAGTCAAAAGCATCTCGACCGATTGTGACTCAAGCCAGTATCACGGCCAAGCCATTTTTTGAACATCGAGGCTATCGCGTTTTGCATGAGCAGGAAGTCTGTTGTCGAGGCGTTTTTTTGAAAAACTTTCTGATGCGACTGGGTTGATTGAAAGCAACCCCGGCAAAGATTTTTTGCCGGGGGCGAGTTAATCAATGACGATCATCGCGACGTCTGTCTTCGCGATCACGATCTTTGGGACCTTTTTTGTCATCTCGACGATCGCGGTCTTTAGGTTCCCTGCGGTCATCTCGGTGATCACGGCCTTTGGGTTCCCTCCGATCATCTCGGCGATCACGATCCTTCGGCCCCTTCCGATCATCTCTGTCTCGTGAGTCTTTGCGTGGCGGTTTACGATCATCGCGGTCGGAACGTCGCTTGTCCCAATCTTTTCCCCAGCGTTCTCGGCGCCAATCTCGACCGGCTTTTTCCTCTTTGTAGCGCCATTGCATTTCACGGCGCCATTCATCGCGTGTGTAGCGTTTGTTGTTGTGGCGGTCGTAGTAATATTTCCCGTCCCAACGACCGTCGTCACGATGACGCTCGAAGAACTCCCGTTCTGAACGATCGCCAATACCGCGCATAAGTTCTTTGAAGAAGTCGCCATCGGCCGCATAGGCTCCGACCGATGCGCTGCTGATTAATCCGGCTAAAAACAATCTTCTTGAAATACTCATAACAAGCCTCCTTTAAGAGGCGCCCAAAAGTGCCCGCTACTTTCCAGGATAGGCTTAAAGGAGCGTTTAAACTAGATTATTTTAATTAGTACAATATTTCGTTTTCAGTAACCAAACGATACCGGCGCTATAAAGCGCAAATTGCAGCAAGGAGGCAGAAAGGTAGGGGGCAATCGCAGCAATTGAGGCGCCTTCTTGACTTGCAAAGACGATCGCCTTACAGGCGGGCGTACTGGGAATTAGCCAAGCGATGGGGATCACCCAATCGGCGAAACTTTCCATGGGATAGATCATGCCGCTTAAAAAGACGCTCGGTGCGGAGGCTAATGTGAGACAAACGGCGTAGCGATTGTCACCCATTAAAAGCGTTATAAAAACCGCTAGAGACGAAATCGCCAATGAAAATGAGATCAGCGCAATGGTGGTTGAGAAAACATTAGTCAGTGTTGGCATACCCAAGATAGCCAATCCCAACCCCTCGATCATAAAGCCCCAAAATAGACTGATAACAAAAAAGCCTGCCGAAATGCATAAAAAACGATTCGGTGTCTGAAGCGCTTCCGATATAAAAGGTAACTGAGACCTTCGGGATAACCAACAACCTAAACCGATTCCGACACCGTAAAGCATCACAGCCTGAATGATGACCACGGCTACCATCGGGACGGTATAGTATCCATAGCCGGAAATGTTATTGAATAAATCTTGTGAAACCATTGCGGGCGGCTGCAATTGCATCTGCTTAACCACAATGGGGTTAAGACCCGCTTTGACGGCGTGAGTCAGTGCCGAGCCGATGTTTTCCTGCGCTGCAATCGCTAACACCGCGGCGGAAACCGCTCGGCCTTTCACGGGCATGGCACCGTTACTGAAAATCGTCAGAGTGGTCTGCTCAGCTCGGGCCACATCACGGCTATAGTGGTTGGGAATGACAACAATAACGTCCAAATGCCTTTCCCTAAAGGCGTTGATGGCTTCATCCAAGTTCGCCGTTCTCAGGGCAGTTTTAACGCTTGGCACGCTTTCAATCGCGAGGGCCAATTCACGGGAGTGTTCACTTTGATCTAAATCGACAATCGCCGTCGGGATTTTAGTAATGACCTGGTTGTCGTATGGCAATGCGTAAAACACCAGGTAAAAAAACGAGGCAAAGGCAAAAATCAAAAACGTGTCAAGGGAGAAAAACGCACGCCTAATCGTTTCGAAAAAGATTGACCGATTACGCATGATTCGTCTCCTCGCCATAAGCTTCCTTGACTCGTCGGCAAAAAAGCGAGTAACCGATGGCTAGCCAAAAAACTCCGAAAAGCACAAGCTTACCCAGGGTGACAACAGAGGTTTCCCAAGGCGAATTGAGTATCCATTGTTCTCCTTGGAAAGCAAAATAATGCGTGAGCGGGAAAAGTTGAGCGAGCCACTGCACCCATGTCGCCATGGATTCCAGGGGATAAGAAAAACCGATGTAGGGGAATATCGGGGCCATATACCCCACGGCGCAACTGAGAATGAAAACCCAGTCGAGCTTAATGAAAATGGCAATGAGCGGCAGGGGAAGTAGCGTCATGATAAAAAAGAAAAACGCGATGCCTAACATCCAGAGAACCGCCGAACCTTGTATGCTCCAACCGTAAAAGCCCGTGACAAGCGCAATGTAGAGTAGCCCATAAAATGTAAAAAGCGCCCACCACGGTAGTACCTTACCTAAGTATGCGCACAGAATGTGACCTCTAGCACTATCAAGCCACGCTTTCACCTCATGGTCTCGCCAAAGCGAAATCAATCGCGTGCAAATGGCAATCACCAAGGCAAGGTGCATGATCCCCGGAATGAGCGTTGGAAGAATATAGGCCTGAAAGTTAAAGGCCATATTACCGACGGTCACCGTATTGACGGTGATGGTATGCGTCAGTCGTTCGGCTTGCTCGCTCGTAAGCCCCGCTTGTCGAACCAGTGCCTGAGATTCTTGAAGTTGGATCGCTAAAAGCGCCTGCTTGATATCCAGTTCTAGGCTTGTCGCAATGGCATAAAGCGACTTCGGAAAATAAAGTTCGATGGCTTGCGCTTGGGGCGTTCCTTTTTGCGATTGCCAATCTCGGTTAATTTGAATATAAGCGTAAATTTTCCCCTCTAAAAGGGCGTTTTGCGCTTCATGGGTTGTCGCAAAAGATACTAAGCGGGTTGAGGCGATGGCGTCAATTTCAGATTCGAGCTTTAAAGACTCGACCGAATGATCCTGATTGACGATACCGACGGGTAATTCCCGCATGAGGCCGTCAGCAAATAGGCCGATGATCAATGCGCACCAGATAAGCGGCATCACGGCCAACATAAAAATGTCGGCCGGGCGCTTAGCCACTGAACGTAGCTCTTCATAAGCCGCATTGAATATGGCACGGATATATTGCACAATGATCTCGTTTAGTCTCGATTGACAATCACACTCATCCCGGGGCGTAGGTTGGCGATGGGTTCAACCGGACGGGCTCGCACTTCAAAGGTCTTTAGGTCGTAGCCTGAGCTTTGACGCGTTGCGCGCCACGTGGCGTAATCGCCTCTCGGATTAATGAAATACACTTTAAAGTTATAAATTTTTTCTCCGAGCGCCGGAATTTGTGCACGAAGTACCGTGCCCTGATGAACGTTCGGCATGTCATCTTCGCGGATATTGAATGTCGCCCATTGATCGGTCAGATCCACCAGTGTGGCAAGCGGAACGCCTGCCGCAGCAATTTCGCCTTTTTCAATGTAAATACGGGAGACCTCGGCGTTAAGTGGACTAACGACATCTTTTTCCTTGACAAGGCTTGCCACCTGAGCAACACCTTCACCGGCTTGAGTGAGCAGCGCCGCCGCAGCTTCTTTTTCCTGACGACGAGCTCCGGTTTGCGCGATATCGAGCTGCTCGGAAGCCATTTTGAGCACTTCCTGGGCGCTGCGGTATTGGGCCAAGGCTTCATCGTATTTTTGTTTTGAAATTAAACCGTCTTTATAGAGTGCGTGGATGCGGTTATAGGTTTTTCGAGCCAGTTCAAAGCCGGCTTGAGCTTGATCTTTTTGAGCTTTCGCCGCTCGAATTTCCTGAGGACGCGCGCCTTCATTGACAAGGCTTTCTTTAGCGCCGGCGGCCGTTTGCATCGCTTGCACTTCGCGCCATTTTGCTTCCAATTCCGGTATGTCGATTGACAATAACGTTTGTCCTTCTTTTACCGAATCGCCCTCACGCACCGAAAGCGTTTGCACTCGGCCCGTGACTTTAGCCGCCACGTCGACAGTTCGAGCTTGCACCATTCCATAAAATGGTTCCACTGCGGGGTGAGCCCCCAACCATAATCCATATCCGGCGATAGCGACCGCGCCGATTCCGAGCGCTACCCAAACTTTGGCGGAAACTTTTTTGTTACTCATAAAAAGACTCTAACTGGCAAATTCAATATCCGGCCGATTGAGGACATTGAGAAAATCATTCATGCGCCCACTTGCCGCATGAAGAAGGGCATAAGAAACGACAAAGCGATAAGCCGCAACCCGTCTGGCTACTTCGGCAGCGATCAGTTTATTTCTTGCGTCATTGACATCATCGACGGTACTTAATCCTTCACGGAACGATTTGTCACGAAGCCGCAAATTCTCGCGAGCGAGTTCGATGCTGCTCACGGTCAGGTCATACTGTTCTAAGGCATCTTTAGAGCGCAACCAGGCAACTTCGACCACCCGACGAATTTCAGCTTGCGCTTGATTTTTCGCGGCATGCGCCTTATCGGCAAGCGCTCGAGCGCTACCGAGTCGAGCCGAACGGTCCCGATTGTCCCAAAGCGTGAAACTGACACCGATCCCGGCAATCCAATCGGGTTCGGGTAGCGTCAAGTAGTGGTCAATCATGTTGTAGTGACCGAATAAATACACCTGTGGCATAAAGGAACTCTTGGCCGCTTTCACGCCCATTTGCGCCTGTTCGTTTTGAGCCTCAATGGCTTTGATAATGGGATTGTGATTTAAGGCCAAATCCGTCCAGTAGGAAAGTGTCGGGAGGTTTCGGGTCACAAATAGGGGAGTCTCTAATTGACCGATTTCTTTTTCCCTTAACAATTCGCCAAGTTCAGTTTCTGCAACCTCTCGATCCGATTGGGAGGCAATAAAATCTCGCTTGGCGGCATCACGGTTGACTTCGGCTCCCATGCGTTCAATTTTGGCAATCAGTCCGGCCTTCTCAAAGCGTTTGGCGCGATTGAGGTCACGTTCTTCTTGAGCGAGCATCTCGGCGCGCAGCTTTTCAATAGATCGTGCCAACTGCACACCGAAATACTTTTGTACGAGCTGTGTATCCAACTCGTCACGCGTTTTATCTTGACCGGCGAGCGACTCTCGAACTGCCGCTTCCGAGGCTTGCTGTTTGGCAGAGATCGCACCGCCGGTATAAATCGGCCACATCATGTCAACCGATGCTCGAGGACCGGAGATGTCCTCATGGGCGTCAAGCGAAAAACGGCCGGGTAACGGTAAGCCCGGTAATCCCGCCAGAGGATTATCAAATCCTAAATGCACATCCTTTCGCCCTTCGATTTGTTGGGCGTTTAAACTGATTTTCGGGCCGCTTAATGAACGAGCCTCTTTCGCATTGAAGCGCTTCTGTTCAATATCGGCGGCAGACATCTTCAAGGTGTCCGCACGCGCATGCATCAGATCCCGAGCCCCTTGAAAATTCAGACCGGCCGCGGTGGCAACCATCGGCAGGCATAGGATCAAGGCGGCCAAACTGTATGGTTTAAACATCTCGATCTCGGGTTAATCCGTTCGGCTGATTAAAAATATCATTTTAGTCCAAAGCAAATCAGACAGGAACGCTTTTTCAATTTTCGTTCGTCGCGCCTAATGAATGCATGAATCCTCGTAGATAAGCGCAGCGAGCTTCAATATTGGCCGTTGACGTTTCAATTTTCAGTTTCTTCGGAGTCATCATTCGCATGTTTCTGGACTTTTGCAGTAACTCAATGAGTCGCATCGGTTCAAAAAGGGGTTTATCGATAAACGTGATGATGATCACCGAATCGGTGGCCTCAATGCGGCTGATGCCAAGCTTTTCGCAATACAGTCGCAATCGGTGGGTATCAATGAGCGTATTGGCCTCGGCGGGGAGTTTCCCATATCGATCGCCCAGTGCTTCCCTAACGGTTTCAATGGCGTTAAAAGTTTCGCAGCTCGCAAGTTCCTTATAAAAGGAGAGCCGCTGATGAACATCATCGACGTAATCGGAGGGAAGAAGTGCCGGGGAGTGCAGGTTGATCTCAGCCATCGCCTGAAACGGTGCGTCGAGGTCAAACTCTTCATTGTTGCGCAAGCTTTTAACAGCACGCTTTAACATTTGGTTATAGACATCGTAGCCCACGGCGGCGATTTCACCGGATTGGTGTTCGCCCAAGACTTCGCCTGCGCCGCGAATTTCCAAGTCGTGCATCGAGAGGTAAAAACCACTACCCAAACTTTCGGAATTTTGAATGGCTTCAAGCCGCTTTTGCGCATTTTTCGTAATGGCATCTTTGCCGGGCGTTAATAAATAAGCATAGGCCTGGTGGTGACTTCGCCCGACGCGGCCTCGCAATTGATGCAATTGCGCGAGCCCGAATTTATCAGCTCGGTGCATGATGATGGTGTTGGCCGTCGATACATCAATGCCCGTTTCAATGATGGTCGTGCAAAGTAAGACATTGAAGCGCTGTTGATAGAAGTCTCTCATGACGACTTCCAATTCCCGTTCGCTCATCTGCCCGTGACCGACGACAATGCGTGCCTCGGGAATGAGTTGTGCCAACTGTTCGCGTCGATTTTCAATTGTCGCGACATCGTTATGCAGGAAATACACCTGACCGCCACGCTTTAATTCACGCATGACGGCTTCACGAATCACATCAGGTGTTTCTTTTTGTACGATCGTTTTAATGGATAAGCGTCTTTCAGGAGCCGTCGCAATCACTGAAAAATCACGAATACCTTCCAGACTCATCGCCAGTGTTCTGGGAATCGGCGTCGCGGTGAGCGTCAACACATCGACATCGGCCCTTAGTTTTTTGAGCATTTCTTTTTGACGGACCCCAAAGCGGTGTTCTTCATCAATGACAACCAATCCCAATCGGGCGAATTTCACTTTGTCTGAAAGCAGTTTGTGGGTGCCGACCACAATATCGATCGAACCTTTCTCCAATCCTTCAAGAGCAAGCGTCGTTTGTTTTGCGGTCCGAAAGCGCGATAGTTCCGTGACAGTGACAGGCCAGGCGGCGAAACGATCTTTGAATGTGTGAGCGTGCTGTTCGGCCAAAAGCGTGGTCGGGCACAAAATGGCGACTTGTTTTCCACCCATTACGGCCGCGAAAGCCGCTCGAAGGGCGACTTCGGTTTTACCGAACCCTACATCGCCGCAAACGAGTCGATCCATGGGGCGGTCACGCTTCATATCGTCGAGGACCGCTTCAATGGCTGCGGCCTGATCAGGTGTTTCTTCAAAGGGGAAACTTTCCGCGAATGCTTCGTAGTCAGCTCGTGAAAATTCGAAGGCGTGTCCGTGACTTTTTTCCCGCAAAGCGTAAAGATTAAGAAGTTCCGCTGCGGTATCCCTCACTTTTTCCGCGGCTTTCTTTTTCGCTTTTTCCCAATCATTTTTCCCCAGATGATGCAGCGGTGCGTGTTCTGCGTCGCTGCCGCTATAGCGGGAAATGAGTTGCAATTGAGAAACAGGGACAAAGAGTTTAGCCTCATTGGCGTAATCAATGCGCAAAAACTCTTCTTTGCCGTAACTCGTGTCAATTGTGGCTAGGCCCGCGTATCGACCGACCCCATGCGTGAGGTGAACTACCGGATCACCGATTTGCAATTCAGCCAAATCACGAATGATCGTATCGACATTGGTGGCGTGCGTGTGTCGCCCGCGAACTCTTCTGGGGGTGGCGCGGTAAAGTTCGGTTTCCGTCAGAAGAGTGACATCTTCAAGCGTAAATCCCTGATAAAGGGGGCCGACACCTAAAAGGACTGGTTCATCAGAATTTAAAAATTCCTCGAATGTTTCCACATAGGGAAGATTTAAGTGTTGACGCGAGAATAACTGCCCCATGGTCTCGCGGCGACCGGTGCTCGCTGCCAAAATGAGCACCCGGTGGTGGCGAACTTTCTCTTCCTGCAGAAAACGCTCCAACTTATCGGTTGGATTGTCAAGCTTTCGCTCAATTTGAGCATTTGGCTCAAAGGCGGTAGAACGATCAACTTTGATTTCCAGGCGTTCAAAGCGTTTTAATTCAACGAAGAACTTTTCGCTATTGAGATAAAGTGCGTCGACCGGTAAAACGGGCCGCTCCGTGTCTGCCGCTAAAAAGCGGTATCG
>URFF01000043.1 GCA_900546995.1 uncultured Sutterella sp. | reverse complement strand
GCGCTCGACCAACCCGAAAACCGGTGACCTGACCTACTACATTCCATGGGGAAATTTAGCAGCGTTTGTAGCCGACTTTCGCGAGTCTGATGAATTGGTGCCTCTCGGAAAAATGGGGAGCGACGCGATTAACGCGCTCAAAGCGAGCGGCGATCAACCGGTGACTTTACGAGTCAAAAAATAGCGCTTATCGACTCTTCGGCTAACGATCTTTGTTGTAATCGTTAGCCTTTTTCTGTCAGTCCATCCGAACGAATCAAAAATTCTCTATTTGGCGTTTGCCAACTCAATGGCTTCTTTGCCCGTGATGTGATCTATCTTAATTTCGACCACGGACACGTAGGATAACGTTCGGTCAATTTCGTCACGGGCTTCTTTTTCAAAACCTAATGAATATTTTTTTGCCAACGCCCACAAAGCCGCCTCTTTAGCCTGAGGATCTGTCACAAACGAAGCCGTCCCGAAAACAATCACACTTCGAAAATGTGTCGTCAATTTTTCCGGAATGATTTCATCCTTTTCGATCACACAAAGAGAAACTTTCGGGTACTTCTTGGTTAACTGCGTTCGCAATCCCATGGGCGCTCCGTGAATATAAATGGATCGGCCTACCACCACGTGGCTGACAGGGACCGCATAAGGGTAGTCATCACCAGATAAAGCCAATACCGCATTCGGTGCTTCAGACAAAATGGCCAACGCACGCTCTTCAGGTAATTGTTGAAGTCGACGTCTCATCGGTGCAAACATAACTCGTCTCCTACACTTAACCAATCACTTTAAGTCCGACAATACCTATCAAAATCAGACAGATAAAGAAAATTCTCAACACGCTTGCCGGTTCCGCGAACAATATCACTCCCAAAATGGTTGTGCCGATAATCCCGATCCCGGTCCAAACGGCGTAGGCCGTCCCCACCGGAAGTGTCTTTAAGGAATGGGCAAGCAAAAAGAAACTCACCATCATCAGCAATAATGTGACTATGGAGGGGAGTAATTGGGTAAATCCGTGAGAGTGTTTTAATGAAATCGCCCAGGCGACTTCAAATAACCCGGCGATAAAAAGCGTGATCCAAGCCATCATGGCGGCTCCTTATTGGAAATTGGGGCCGTCCCCGATGGCACAAAGAAGTGGTCGTCCACTTAGCGGGCGATTTTGACACAAATCGTCGGTCTAATCAAGAAAAAAGGCACCCAACTGGCTCGTTAGGCGCCTTATTTATCAAACTTAAAGTGCTACTTTAAATTCTTCTGATAGAAGGCCTCAATTCGGTCGAACGGAATTTTGTCCATTTGATCGTAGAGGTCCGTGTGATTCGCATCGGGGACGATGACGAGCTCTTTGTTATCGCCTTTAAGAAGCTTAAAAGCATCTTCACCGAAGTAGCGAGAGTGAGCTTTTTCACCGTGCACAATCATGACTGCGTTTTTAATTTCACCGGCGTAGGTGAGAATCGGCATGGTCATAAACGACAACGAGGAAGTCACGTTCCAACCGCTATTGGAATTTAAAGAACGGGGATGATAACCGCGCTCGGTCTTGTAGTAAGCGTAATAGTCTTTGACAAACTGGGGGGCGTCAGCCGGAAGCGGATCCACGACACCGCCCGCCAAAGCGTAATATCCGTTTTTGTAATCGACTGTGCGTTGCGCATTAAGCTTTTCACGCAATTGATAACGGTCCTTTTCGTTCATGGCGTCAAAATAACCCTTGGCATTAACGCGCGTCATATCGTACATGGTGGAAACCACCGTCGCTTTGATACGGGTGTCCATCGAGGCCGCGTTGATTGCCATTCCGCCCCAGCCACAGATGCCCAAAATCCCGATTCGGTTGGGATCGACATCGTCGCGTGTGCTCAAATAGTCCACCGCGGCTCTAAAGTCTTCCGTATTGATATCCGGCGAGGCGACATAACGAGGCGTACCGCCGCTTTCGCCCGTAAAGGACGGATCAAAGGCAATGGTGAGAAAACCGCGTTCGGCAAGCGTTTGCGCATAAAGCCCGGACGATTGTTCTTTGACCGCACCGAACGGACCACTCACGGCAATGGCCGGAAGTTTCCCTTTCGCATTTTTCGGAATATACAAGTCAGCCGCCAACGTGACACCATAGCGGTTCACAAAAGTGACTTTACTATGCGTGACTTCCTCACTTTGGGTAAACACTTTGTCCCACGTTTGGGTTAAAACCAATTCTTGCTTTTCAATCACATTTGAATTCATAGTTTTTGATCCTTGATCAGCCGCGAAAGCTCCGGTTGCCAAAAGGCTGGTTGCGGCAAGTAACGAACATAATGTTTTACGGGTAAAACGCATGATTGAAATCCCCCATCTCAAGCAATATAGAGGCTCCTTCAAAAGAGTTGTTTTGAGTATAAGGTGCAACCATTAAAATAGCTAATACTTTATTTTCATCTCTAAACATGCCTTTTAAGCATGAAAAATTCATGGAGAAAATTTATCGAAGAAAAAAAATTAAGGTGTTGAAACCCAAACGTTTTTCAACACCTTAAAGAGAAGAGGATCCCCTGATTATTTCACATCAAGTTGACGAGCCGGTTCCGGTAGGATAAACGAACCCAAGGCGCAAAGGGCGCCGATTCCGACAAGCACCCACATCACGAGATCCAATCCGTAAGCGTCACCCACCATGCCCAATAGCGGGGTGAATATTCCGCCTAAACTGGAAGAAAGTCCTAACGTCACGCCGGAAGCGAAACCGATATTTTTCGATAAATACGATTGGCCTAAAACCACGTAAGCCGCATAGGTTCCGTTTAAGGTGAAGCTGATCACGGCCACAATCGGGTAAAACCACCAAAGCGACGGGGCGAAAATAAGCATGGCGAAAGCCGGCGCCATGAAAATGTATCCCCAACGGCAGGCGCGAATGAGGCCCACTCGGTCAGTGAGCCAACCGCCGGCCAACGTCATGAAAATCCCCACGATAGACAAGAAGGCTAAAAGCGTGCTGGTTACCGCTTCAGAAACGCCGAAACGGTGGATGCAGTAAAGGGGAAGGAAGGCCAAAATACTCGTTGATGCCACACTGCGACACAAAATCACAATCGACAAACGACCGAAAGCACCCCAATCATTTTTACCTTCTTGCACTTCTTTAACATTTGAAGTGGTGGGAGAGGCTTTTTTCGACTCCATCTCAGCGAACATTTTCGGCACGATCCAAAGCATCACGGCAGCCATCACGACACCAAACACGGCAAAAACAGCTGTCCCCGGGTTACCCCAAGCCGTCAAAGCGGCCGCGGCGATCAAAGGACCGACGCCAAAACCGGCGTTGCCACCCACCGAGAAGATTCCCATGCCGGTTGCGCGATGATTACCCGAAGTGCGATTGACCATTCGGGCGGCTTCCGGGTGAAATAACGCGCTACCCAATCCCATTAAGGTAATCGCCAGAAAAATCAACCAATAATTCCCCGAGAAACCGGAAATGCCCAAACCAATGCCGCTTAGAGCAATCCCGAAAGCCATGAACCAATGCTGTGAGCTCTTATCGGCCCAATATCCAAAAAACGGCTGAACCAGTGAGGACAAAAATGACGACGCGAACATGAGGCCAGCCACTTCCGTGTAACTTAAGCCATTATGTAAAACGAAAAACGGCAAAATGGCCGGTAACGCGCCAGGCGCCAGATCCACACAAAAATGACCTAAAGAAACCAAATAGACAAAAAATTTGTGCATATCAAACTCGTTGAAACGCTCAACGCCTTTCCCTAAAAGGTCTAAAGACAACAATCGTTTTAGAGAGTAACAAAATAGAAACAAAAAGCAATAGGGGAATCTTAGAACTCGGATAACGGTGTGCATCGAATTGATCATTAAGAGTTTGACGTTGATCAAAGCAAACCTTTCTAGGTAAATTCCGCTAAAAATAAAGAGGTCTTTGCTAAAATTCACACGTCTTAAGTAACCTCTGGATGAAAATCTCTTCGTATGATCGTCATTTTCACCCTCAGGATTTCCTCATAATTAGGAGCTACCAATGAAAATCTTAATTACCGGTTTCGATCCGTTCGGCGGTGAAAAAATCAATCCGGCTTGGGAAGCTGTGAACGCTCTTCCCGATGAAGTCGACGGTGTGGAAGTGATCAAAGTTCAAATCCCGACTGTTTTCAAAAAGTCGGCTCAAAAGCTTTTTGAAACCATTGACGCTGTGAAACCCGATGCCGTGATTTGCGTCGGTCAAGCCGGCGGCCGTTTTGACTTTAACGTCGAACGTATCGCCATCAATGTTGACGATGCCCGCATTCCTGACAATGAAGGTAAGCAACCGATCGATGTGAAGATTTTCGAAGACGGTGAAAACGCTTACTTTGCTTCGTTGCCGATTAAAGCCATGGTTGAAGAAGCCAAAAAGGCTGGTGTACCCGCTTCCGTGTCCAACACGGCCGGTACCTTCGTGTGCAACCACATCATGTACTCGCTGCTTTACTACATCAACAAGAATAAGTTGAATATCCGCGGTGGTTTCATCCACGTACCGTATATTTCTCAACAAGTGATCGGTAAGAAGAACACGCCCTACATGGAATTGACGACAGCCACCAAGGGCTTGGAAGCCTCCATCCGTGCCATTAAGAATAACCTCGTGGACGTGAAGGTCACAGGCGGCAAGGAATGCTAATCGTCAATTAATCTTAGATTAATTCACAAAATAGGCAGTCATGATCGGCTGCCTATTTCTTTTTCACTTTCCTCCTGTGAATATCCCCAAAATCCGTGCATATCGCTGTGGATAACTTGAGGACAAACCGTGGAGAAGTTCTTTTGACAACATCGAATTAGTCAAGTGGCTCCACCAACCAGGCTGCGATTTTTTCCAATTGCGGTGTGATTTCCGTTTTAAAAATCTCTTGAGCAATTGAAGCAGCCTGAGTCACAAAATGCGGCGATTCGTCATTTCGAGTCACTAAATAGATCGGGCGGGAAAGTTCGGGAGCGGGTAGTGGCAATACCGTCACTTCTTTGGCTTTTTCCGGATTTTGCAAAACCGCCAGTGCTCGGGTGATGGTCCAGCCGACACCACGGGAGACAAGCGTCAACATCGTGCTGCTTGAATCCACCTCGATGCGAGAGGGTATGTCCAAATGCAATAAACTGATATACGTGTCATTTAAGCGCCCGGCTCCGCCTTCTCGGAAAAATTGCAGGTACGGCAATCCACAAAACTGAATTTCATCCCAAGTCCAGGTGCCTGTGTGTCTTTGCGCGAACTCCCTTGGCATTAAAAGTACTGATCGCTCTTGAAAAACCATGCGGCGGGATAACCCCGGCATTTCTGAAAACGTGTGACTCACAAAGGCAAAATCAATGTCTCGTCGTTGAAGCGCGCGAATGAGCATTTGTGAGGTACCGGTTATTCCGAATATGTGCGAGGCCTCGTGTCTGACACGAGCGATAAAAGAGGGCAAAAAGCATTTTGACAAACTTTCAATGGTTCCCACGCGAAATTCCGGTCTTAAAAAGGCTCCTTCCCGAATTTCACCCACCGTCCTTTGCAGCGCTTCCCGAGCAAGCCGCGCCTGCTGCATCAAAACCATCCCTTCTTTCGTTAACTCAATGGGGCGTTTACTGCGATCAAAAAGATCCACACCTAAATCATTTTCCAATCGTTGTATTTTTTTCGTGACTGCCGATTGAGTCAGTCCCAATTGTCGGGCTGAGATAGAAAAACTTTGTGTTTCCGAGACACTCAAAAAAACGTCGACGTCATTATGAAGTAAAGACATGCTGAATCCGTTAAAACATTCCCACACGGAATATATGATACAACGACTCAGAATGAAGATGGCACTTAAAACAATTAGCGATGACAATTAAGAAGGATCCGTTTTTGACTTTACTTCATGAGGAGTGCGCTATGAGCATCAAACACATTGTGGAATTGATGGATCTGTTAGATGATCCATCGGTTAACGGTCAAACTGTGGCCGACTATTTACGTTCTTACGGGGCGGAACACATCCAGGTCACCACATTGACCGGTGAGAAGGGCTCAACGGACTTTGTCAAAGTCCTCATTCCCGGTCAAAAGGGAAAAACCGCCGGTGGCCCTTATCCCACTTTAGGGATTGTCGGTCGTTTGGGCGGGCTGGGCGCAAGACCGCAACGCATCGGTTTCACTAGCGATGGCGACGGGGCGCTTTCGGCAATGGCCGCCGCAGCCAAGCTTGCTCAAATGCACAAACGTGGCGATATCCTCATGGGTGATGTGATCATCACCACCCATATTTGTCCCCATGCGCCGACTCGTCCTCATGAACCGGTTCCCTTCATGGACTCGCCCGTCACGAGCCAAGAATGCAACACGCAGGAAGTGGACCCCGCCATGGATGCCATCCTCTGCGTGGATACCACGAAAGGAAACCGAATCGTTAACGTCAACGGTTTTGCCATAACGCCAACCATTAAAGAAGGCTACATTCTCAGAACAAGCGAAAAACTGCTCTCAATCATGGAAATCACAACAGGTCGACTTCCGGTCGTTTTACCGATCACACAACAAGACATTACGCCGTACGGTAACGATCTGTATCACCTCAATTCCATTTTGCAGCCGAGTGTGGCGACAGCCGCTCCATGTGTTGGTGTCGCCATCACCACGCAAACGCAAGTGCCCGGTTGCGCAACCGGCGCCACCCACTTAAGCGATGTGGATGATGCCGTCCGCTTCATGATCGAAGCAGCCAAGGTGTACGGTCCCGATCAAAGTCTCTTCTATGACGAAGAAGAATATAGTCGCATGCTTAAAGCCTACGGCAGCTTGAAGCACTTCCAAACGTTTGGAGATCTGTCATGACATTTTCGATGATTGGCGCAACAATCGTTGTCATTTTGACGATTGCCGCTTTACTGAAACGCTACGAAACCCGACTGGTACTCATCACAGCGGGTTTGGCTATGGGCGTGATGAGCCTGGCTCCGCATATCGCATTGGCGAACATGATGAAAAACATGACCAATGCGTCCATGATTCTTGCCATTTGTTCATCACTTGGCTTCGCCGCTGTCGTTTCCATGACGCGATGCGACGTCCACTTTGTGGCCTTGTTGGTTAAACCCTTAAGACGGTTGGGCTTTTTCCTTTTGCCGTTTTGCATGTTAATTGCATCTTGCGTGGCCATTGCCATTCCGTCTGCCGCAGGGTGCGCGGCCGCTCTCGGCCCGACCATGATTCCGTTGATGGTGCGGGCTGGCTTTAAACCTGCCATCGCAGGCGCTGCCATTATCGGCTCCATCATTCCGTCTGCGCTCTCACCGGGATCAAGCCACAACGTGTGGGTTGCCAAGATTTCCAACATGGAAGTCATGGACCTGATTGTTCAGTTTGCGCCGAAGATTCTCACACTGTGTGCCTTAAACATCATCATGGTGACTGCCATGATCTTTGTCTTCCGTGACTACAAAAAACGCGTTGAAGGGCAAGATGATGAAGAGGTTTTCGAAGTGGCAAGTGATGCTCGCGGCGAATTGCCCGATAAGGTCAATGTGCTTTACGCCATTGCACCGATCCTTCCGATCGTGATTTTGATGCTGGGTGCAACGTGCTTGCCGGCACTCAAAATGAGTGTGGCCGAAGCCATGATTTACGGTACGATCTATACGCTCTTGGTGACACGGGCCAATCCGGAAAAGCTGACCCGGGAATTCTTCGGCGGTATGGGTAAAGGCTATGCCAACATTTTAGGCATCATCATTGCAGCCGGTTGCTTCGCCGGTGGTTTGCAAGCCGCGGGCGTCATTGACGCATTGATTGCACAGCTCAAAGAATCCAAAGAAATCGCAGCGTTAGCTGCTAACTTCGGTCCGTTCCTGATGGGTGTATTAACCGGTTCAGGCGATGCGGCAGGACACGCTTTTAACCAAGCGGTGACGCCTTACGCTGCGGAATTCGGAATGAAAGTCCCGAACCTCGGCGTCGTTGCCTCACTGTCTGGCGCATTGGGTCGTATGTGCTCGCCCATCGCCGGGGCAACGTTGGTGATTGCCGGCATGATTAAGGCAAGTCCTCTTGAAGTGTCCAAACGCATGGCAATCCCAATGATTGTTAACGTGATTTTATTAGGCTTCATCTTTGAACTCTAGGAAGGTTAAAAATGAGTCAATGTCAATATAAAGAACAAATGGTGGCGGATCGCCGCTGGCTTCACCAGTATCCGGAAGAAGGTTGGTGTGAATTTGAAACCACCTACTTTATTGTGAAGCGTCTTGAAGAGTTGGGTTTGAAAGCGCTTTGCGGTATTGAAGTGATTGAACCTGACGCTGTTATGGGACGAAACACGGAAACGGTTAAAGCCGCACAAACTCGTGCATTGGAACACGGCGTACCGGCTGAATTTATTGAGCGTTTGGGCGGCTATACCGGCGCTATGGCAGTGCTTGAAACCGGTCGTCCCGGACCGGTGACCGCCATCCGAGTTGATATTGATGCCTTGCCGATTGAAGAAACCGAAAATCCAGAGCATGAAGCCAACCAAGGTCACTATCGCTCCCACTATACGGGCTTTTCCCATGCCTGCGGCCATGATGGACACACCGCTGTCGGTTTAGGTGTTGCCGCGTGGCTCGCCGATCATAAAGATGAATTGTGCGGAACGGTTAAAGTGCTCTTTCAACCGGCTGAAGAAGGGGTTCGGGGAGCGGCAGCTATGGCCGCAAAAGGCATCGTCGATGATGTCAATTGGTTTGCTGGCGCTCATATCGGGTGCTCCGCTTACTTAGGCCAAGTCGGTGTGTCTCACCACGGCTACCTTGCAACCACGAAATTCGACCTTGAGTACGAAGGCGTACAGGCTGCGGCAGGTTCTCCCGAAAAGGGGCGCAGCGCCTTAATGTGCGCAGCGGCCACCTGTATGTCCTTGGGCTCTCTGCCCGGGCACAGCGAGGGGATCACTCGCGTGCAAATCGGCAAATTGATTTCCGGTGTGGGCCGCAATATTGTGGCGCCTCACGCATTTATGCAGCTTGAAGTTCGCGGGGAATCCACAAAAATCAATGACTACATGGCCGCCAATGTGGAAATGACCGTGAAGGGATTAGCGGCTGCCTATGGCATGAAATATAAGCTCACCCGTATGGGCGAAGCCGTGACTTACCAAGGTGACGAAGAAGCCGTGGAGGCCGTGAAAAATGCGGCGGGCTGCGTCGAAGGGGTTGAATCCGTTGTCGATATGAATGCGAAGGTCGGCAGCGAAGACTGCACCATGCTGATTCGTCGCGTGCAAGAACACGGGGGAAAAGCAGCCTTCTTCTACTACGGCTGCAACCATCCGGGACATCATCGTGCGGATTTCTGCATCCAAGATGAAGTATCGTTACCCATCGGCTGGGGCGTGTTTGTGAACTTTATAAAGGGTCGCAACAGCTCCAAGTAATTGAGCGCTAAAACAATTCGGGCAAGGGATTTTTTAATCTCTTGCCCGTTTTATTTTAGACAAATATTGAATTTTTATTAAGAAATTCAACGATCAGACTGCCTTTTCAAAATGAAAAATCAGTGGATTCAGGCGAACATTGGACTGCATCAGAGCTTTTTTATCGGTTTCAAACATCACGTTACTACTGAAATTGTCAGGATCCAACAGCGCTTCCTTGAATCGATCAGGGTCTTGTGTACCATAGGCTTTAGCCCAAGATAAAACGGCCTTTGATTCAGGATAGGTACTCACTTGCCAGTGCATGAATAAATAACGGTGCAGTAGATCGATACCCGTAGCACTGAATTTAACCGGTAACTGACCGACTTGTTCTTTGATTTTCTCACAAGCTGGCAAAACGGTATTGCACCAAACTTGATAAGAAGCGACTTCGTCTGCCGAAAGCACTAAGCCAGAAGCGTCCAATTCGTCATTGCGCCAAATAACCGTTTCTGTCAAACCTCCCACCGGAAGGGTCTTCGGTAAATCAACCAGCGTTAACGTCTGATCGTTTACGGTATAAAGGGGCTCATTATTAATCGCCTCAGCACATTTCTCAATAAATCGGGGGACGTCAGGGGAAAGGGGAATGAGACCGCAAGCGATTTCTTCGGTCAGCCAGCGTGTAAACACACCAACGGGCACCAAAGAATGTGACTGGCCACCCGGCATCCAACCGATTAGCATCGCATCGGGATTTCCGTCATCTGTGAAATCCGCCACAACGGCTTTGGCTCGGACTGGCTCGGTAAATAACGTACTGAGTGCGTTAAAAGCCTCGTCAAAATCAATGAGCGGCGAGGAAAAACCGAGATTGGGTTCATAAAAGGCCATTGAACAAGCGCCCAGCTCTAAAGTCGCGATTCGACGGTTTTGCATACTGAAAACCGGAAAGGCATAAAAAAGCGAAGTTAAGGCGGACATTCAAAAACCTTTATGAAATCAATAATGGGGAGTATCTTACCACAGGTTTGCTCAAGCAAAACTTTAAGTTGCAACCTTCAGTTTTGAAAACTCGTTAATATTTCCTTTTGACCAGAACATGTTACTCAGTTTTAACAAATGATTATTTTAATTGCTGGCGATACTCATACGGGCAAAACACTTTTAGCTCCAAAGTTAATGGAAAAGCTCCATTATCCCTATCTTTCAATAGATCATTTGAAAATGGGGCTGATCCGAAGTGGCTTGTGCGAACTTTCCGCACTCAGTAGCGATGAAGAACTGATTCACTATTTGTGGCCCATCGTCCGAGAGATTGTCAAAACCAATATTGAAAATTCTCAAAACATCATCATTGAAGGATGCTACATTCCTTTCGGCTGGGAAATGGATTTCTCAAAAGACGAGTTGCAATACATCTCGTACGTCTGTTTGATATTCAGCCAAAACTATATCGAACACCATTTTGAGGACATCATGCGAAATGAAAATATTATTGAAAAACGACAAGTTACTGATTTGTTAAGAAAAGATCTAGAGAAATCCAATCGACGTAACCTAGAGCAATGCCGGGCCAGAAATTATCCATACATCCTGATTGATGATCACTATCCTAATGATATTAAAAAAGGACTCGTCAACGTCAAACTCTGACTTTCGGAGCATTCCGTTAGAGAAACTGTTGCCTCAGAAAAACCAAACAAAGTCTTTCACCTTGAATTTCGTCAATAATCAAGCGTTCAAACCAAGAAATTCTCCACAAAAAGCGTTCATACCCTCATAATAAAGACAGAGCATTAATTTTTCGGGCTCAGATCACGACTTTAAAGGTCGTGAAGCTCTTCCTCTAGGGGCAATTTATGAAAAAAAGTTTTTTAAATACAATCGCCGCATTTTTTAAGTCACTCGGAACCAAAGGGGCTAGTGGCGAGCCTGTAAACGACGAATGGACAAGTCGGCAGTCAGCTCGTGTTGAAAAGAAAGAAAACCAAGTTCAAGAAGAACTTGAAGATGATAAACGCATTGAGCTTTCAATTGATCTGACAGAAGAACCGCCTACAACGAAACCCGTTAAGGAAGTGACAGAAAGTTCTCTGCCGACAAAAGAAACCGAAGAAACGGGTTTAGCCCCGGAACTGGTTGCCTTACAAAAACAATATGTCTGGCGACTGATTAAAGCCAAAGAACCGCTGGCAATTAAACCATTGCCTGAACCATTTTCATTTATTGATAAATCAAAAAATCCGGTTCTTGCCAATCGTTCAGAAATCTCGTTTATTAAAGAATTGTTAACCAAAGCGGCAGAAGCTGGAATTGAAAACCGATTTACATTTACGCTGAGTGTCACGCACGAAATTATTGTGAAGTACCGCAGCAGAACAGTTGGACGAGTCTTTTTACAAAGCCGAAAACATCGAATGGTTTTCAAACATGACGGCAATACATTGATCGCCGAGAATTTAACGCTGACACAATGCAAAAAACTTCTGCTGATTTGGTTGGGACAAATTAAAGAACAACAAACAGAACAAACGCAAAAGGCGCCATCAGCTTAAAAAAAGAATTTAGAAATAACACAAAATTATTAAAAAATTAGACGTATTGAAAATGGGCTTCAGAAGTGGTTTTGGAGCCCTTTTTCATCATATAAACAACGCAACATAATAATAGTTATGTTGAATTAAATTGTTTTTCAATTATAAAAGGACAAAAAAGGGATTTCCCTATCGCTTACACTCTATTTTCTTGAACTGAATTGAGAACAAAGAAAAGCGAAAAATCTTACAAACAACCCAACCGTCAAAGCTGAAAGAATTGTTCCTTCTCGTACCCCGAACAGATAACCTAAAGCTAGATAGCTCAACACGCAAGACAATACGACGAGCGTGACATCGTTTGCTATTTTCATGCTGGAAAAGGGTTTTCTTAACTCGATGGACAGTGCCAAAACAAAGGCTTCTCCAGACAAAGGAATGCAGCGAGAACGGATTTCCAAAACAATTCCTAACCCTAAAATGGCGTTTCCTAACATAGAAAAACAAAGATTTAGAAAATAATCGTTCTTTGGCAACGAGCCTAACATGAACATCCATAGGTCAAGGAAGACGCTGAAAATAAACGCTAAAGGCAATTGCAACCAATTTAGCCGACTGAAATGCTTTCTCAGCAATAACAATTGCAAAACGATTAAGGCAAAGTTGAAGAAAAAAGTGGTGGTGCCAAAAGTTAGCCCTGTCACTTCAGACGCGACGAATGGAAGAGAACTGATTGGTGTCGTGCCCAATCCCGAGGAGCTAATTAAAGAAATTCCTAAAGAGGCAATGATCATCCCAAGCGATAAGATTGCGACACTTTTCACGGAAAGTTCCGGCTCGGCATCATGACAGCCCCATGAAATTGATTTTCAAATTGTGCCAAAAGACGGATCTGGTTAAAACGTCAAAAATATCAACTTATATTGATAAAAAATTCAATCAGCAGATTCGTGGACATGCGATAATTGTTGCCGAATCCACTTTGACCCACCCAATGCTTTGAGTTTCAGGGCTTCTCTCTCTGTCAGTCGGATCATTACACCCTTCGTTTGTGATTCCCCTATCAAGCGCTTCCTACCCGCACCGGCTCGACGCCCGCCCCAAGTCGAAGAACACGACGTTGTCATCTCTTTACTTGATTCATTTTCTGGTTTTTGAATCTGGTCATCTACTCTGTTTGTTTCCATTTTGTGTCAAATCAATTTTCTTATTTTGAATTATACTTATTAAATTTCAAAATGTCAAACATACGATTTCAATCTTTTAATCCACTAATCAAGACCCCTGCTATCCACGCTGTGCTCAGATTTTTGATTAGGCATTTTTTTATACTGTCTTCAATACCCACCGATATTGATATTGAACAAGATGCAAACACTCCGCTCAATGCAATTTTGTGATGGAACTCGCGAGGAATTTCTAGAAGACTTTTCTATGTCATTTCCGTACACATCCCTGCGGATTGAACTATCCAAATACAAAGGGGCGCTGGTTCCATGCATTGGCACAAGAAAGCCGTCGAATTTTTTTGGGTTCAAAGTGGATCTCTAAAATGTTTTACACCAACCACTCACATGACATTTCCCTCGGGATGGGCGGGATTCATTAACGCAAACGTCATGCACATGAGGAAGGTTTCCTCAACTCCAGAAGAGGTGGTTCAATTACTGCATATTTTTGAACCTTCATTAATCGCAACACCTGGCAGTCAAATAGAGAAAAAATACGTTTTACCGGTTATTGCATCATCTCAAACCGAAATCCTGGCATTCAACCCACAAAATAAAACGGACAGAGAAACTATTGAGCGTATGTTGAATGCGTTTCGATTGTCTTCTGAATGAAATTGCCGGAGTCATACTCAATCCGACAGTTAGCAAACTCAACGAAGGTGTTGAAATCGCTCGTGCTCATAAAGCAGTCTTCTTGTTGGCTGTTGGCGGTGGTTCTGTGATTGAATACGCAAAAGCTGTTTCCGTTTCGGTCAATTGCAACGACGACCCATGGGAAAAATACTACCTTCGTTTTGAAGAACCCGATTGCGAAACACTTCCTGTTGGATGTGTATTGACGATGGTGGGAACAGGCTCAGAAATGAATACGGGCGCTGTGATTACGAACGATCAAACGAAATTAAAGATCGGGCATGTTTTTGCTGATGAAAAAATCATGCCACGTTTCGCAATTCTCAACCCGCAATACACACTGACTTTGCCTCATTACCAGATGGTGGCTGGAATCTATGATATTTTCAACCATATCTGTGAGCAGTACTTCTCGGGAAGCGATGACAACACCAGCGATTACATCAGCGAGGGATTGTTGCGGTCCCTTTTGCATTCAAGCCGCATTGCCAATAAAGACCCTCAAAATTATGAAGCTCGAAGCAACATCATGTGGACGGCAACTTGGGCTTTGAACACTTTAATTGCTAAGGGAAAGTCAACAGACTGGATGGTGCATATGCTCGGACAAGCTGTCGGCGCTTATACAAATGCCACACATGGAATGACGCTTGCCGCCGTCTCTTTGCTGTATTACCGCCACATCTTGAATTACGGGCTACCGAAGTTCAAGCGTTTCGCTATCAATGTCTTTGATGTCAATCCAACTGGTAAAACCGATGAACAAATTGCACGCGAAGGCTTAGATAAAATGCAATCATGGATGAGAGAGCTTGGACTGGTAATGAACATCGCCGAATTAGGAGCCGATCAGAGCATGATAGAGGGAATAACCGAAGCGACTCTGGTTCTAAAAGGCGGATACAAGGTCCTTGGGCATGACGAAATTGCGCAAATTTTAACGGAGGCTCTCCATGGGTAAGTCTTTGATTGTCTATTTTTCCGCTACAGGAACAACTGCCAAAGTTGCACAACGGATTGCTAAACGGTGTGAAGGCGTTTTATACGAAATCCAACCAGAGCTCCCCTATGGACGTAGGACGTAAATTCGAAATGAAGATCCTCAATGG
>URFF01000042.1 GCA_900546995.1 uncultured Sutterella sp. | reverse complement strand
GAGGGTGATACGATTGACTCCGGATCTGAGAAGCTATTTGAATTGCTCAAACAACGGGGTTTTCCTCGTCGGGTGTTGGTCGTTCGTGGTCAGGTCGGCAGAGAATGGCTTCGCGAGCAGCTCATCGCTCACGGAACAGATGTAGAGGTTTTGCCTGCTTATCAGCGCGCACCGCTTGAGTTGCCGAGTAGTGAAATCATTAAGCTACAGACGGCTCTTTTCGGACCGTCGCCCATTATCTATATCACCAGTACGGATTCTGTTGGTGTTTTGCTTCATGCGGTTAAGACGGTGAACGGTGCGGATGAGTGGTTGCAAAACGGTTTTGTATTGACAATTCATCCTCGTCCTAAAGCGATGCTTGAAGAAGTCGGATTTAAACACGTTGTTTTGGTTCCGACTAAGGATATCGAGGTGCAAAAAGCGATCCAACACCTGCTTTTTGTGCGTTAGCTCTGCATCATATACAATGAAAAAGCTGTGCGAACGTCGTTCGTATTTGATTTTGTGATTTCAAGGAATTAAAGAATGTCCGCTTGGATTTTAGGTCATAAGAACCCTGATAGTGACAGCATTATCTCTGCTTTGGCATGCGCCGATCTTTACCGCCGTCGCGGTTTGGATGTTCAGGCTCGTGCTCAAGGTAAGCCTGCTCCCGAAACTCAGTTCATTTTGGATCGCTTCGGTCTTGAAGCGCCGGAAGTGATCGATAGTGTTGCCGGTCAGGATCTTTATCTTGTGGATTTTTCGGATAAGGCTCAAGCCCCGTCTGATATTGATCAAGCCAATTTGAAGGGGATTGTTGATCACCACAAATTGGGCGATGTGACGAGTTCTTCTCCGGTGGAATGCATCATTTGGCCGGTGGGCTGCACGTGCACGATTTTAAAGCGCATGTATGACTATGCCGGTTTTGAAATCCCGGCTCCCATTGCCGGTATCATGCTCTCGGCTATTTTGTCCGATACCGTTATCTTTAAGTCTCCGACCTGCACGCAAGCTGATCGTGATGCAGCTCAAGCCTTGGCTCAAATCGCCGGTATCGAGAACATTGAAGCGTTCGGTATGGAAATTTTCAAAGCGAAGAGTGCCGTCGCCGGTACTTCTCCCCGTGACTTGATTTTCCGTGATTTCAAAGACTTTAATATGAACGGTGTTAAAGTCGGTGTCGGTCAGCTTGAATTGGTTTCTTTGGATTTGGTTGCCGATATGAAGGCCTCGATTGAAGAGGAACTCGCCCGTGTGAAGTCTGAAGAAGGTCGCCATACAGCTCTCTTGCTTCTGACCGATATCATGAAGGAAGGCTCTGAACTTTTGATGGTCAGCGACGATCCTGTCCGCATTGCGAAGGCTTTCGGTCATGATGAAGCAGAGTTGGCTAACGGTCACTTGTGGCTTGACGGCGTGATGAGCCGTAAAAAGCAAGTTGTGCCGGCTCTTGAAGCTGCATTTAAGGCCTAATGCGTTTTAGTTGAATCTCAAGACCGGTCTTCTTTCAGTAGGGGACCGGTTTTTTCGTTGATGGGAAGCGGTTTTGATGTCCACTTTGATTTTGACCGGTCCTTACTTGTCCGATGATCCGGAAAAGAACATTCGTCGCTTGATTGCGCGTTTGCGGGATAAAGCACAGTTTCATGACGGCGATACGGTCCTTTTGCCCATGCAGGCGCTCAACGGAACGGTTGACGCTTTTTGGTTAATGCGTCCTGAAAATCGCGAGCGAAATGATTATTGGCTCAAGAAGTTGGCGGTCGGGCTAAAACCAACCGGAGTACGCGTTTTGGTTCCGGCTGTCGTCTCTGAAGGCGTTGGAGTGCTGGAGCTTTTAAACGGTCAATGTAAGACACTAGCCATTGAGCCAATTGAAGGGGGAGTATTTGTTTCTTCTGAACACACTCAGTTGCCAATGGATATCATTTTCCGTACGGCGGCCGTCGGTGAGGCTTTCCGCGTGCCGGAAACGTCTGATTATGTCATTGTTGACGGGCGGGGATTTGATAACGGACGCGTGTTTCTCGGACAGTGTCGCTTGGTCAAAAAGGGCAGAACGCGTCTAAGCTACATGGGCGAGGCTGATTGCATTCATCTCGAAGAGGGGCATGTCTGTTTGCAGGATATCCATCATGAGCGATTTTCTGCCATGCAAATGGCTTTGCGCTGCTATCTTCAAAATCATGGCTTTGAGCGGGTGACAATCGGTATTTCCGGTGGACTTGATAGCGCTGTGGTTGCCGCGCTGGCTGTGAGTGTGGTGGGTGCAGATCGTGTCAATGCGATCGTGATGCCGTCTTGCTATACGAGCCAGGCAAGTAAAGATGATGCACGAGAACTGGCCAAACGTCTCAAGTTGCGTCTGCGAAGCATTGATATCATGCCGGCGGTTCAAACGGTTGCGGAAGCGGTTGACCCGTTACTGCCTTATTGGGCTAATAAAGGGTTAATGAAAGAAAACATCCAGGCTCGGGTTCGTGGTCTTTTATTAATGGCTGTTAGTAACGCTGATGGGTCTCTGGTTTTGAATACAGGCAATAAAAGTGAGCTAGCTGTCGGCTATTGCACAATGTATGGTGATATGGTTGGCGGCTTGGCGCCGTTGGCAGATATCTATAAATCCGATCTGTATGAACTTTGTGAAAATGTGGCGTATTTGAGGGAAGTGATTCCTCAAAACATTCTGACGAAAGCCCCTAGCGCTGAATTGCGGGAAAATCAAAAGGATGAGGACTCATTGCCTAACTATGCAAACCTTGATGCCGTTTTAAAGGACTTAATCGAGGCAGCGATGGATGGTAAAAGACTTCGTAAAAAATACGGGGCTCAGTTTGCCAATCGAATTTGTCAGATGGTGGCCTCGTCTCAATTTAAACACCATCAGGCGACCTTGGCTGTTCGTTTAACCGCTCGTCCGATTTGTACCCTAACGCCCGAGTTTTTCCATGGCCTGGTCTCAAAAAATTGAAATTGAAATTTGCAAAATGAGGAGAGCATCGTGAAACAAGTGGTTGCTATCATCAAACCTTTTAAGCTGGATGATGTCCGTGAAGCGCTCGCTGACGTCGGTGTCCAAGGACTCACCGTGACAGAAGTCAAAGGATTCGGACGTCAAAAGGGACATTCCGAATTGTATCGGGGCGCCGAATACATGGTGGATTTCCTGCCAAAGGTCAAAATCGAAGCGGTGATGAGCGAGGATTTGGTTGATCAAGCGGTCGATGCGATTTTAAAGTCAGCTCGTACCGGCAAAATTGGTGACGGGAAAATTTTCGTCTTTGATGTGGAACAGGTGATCCGCATTCGAACCGGTGAGGTTGATGAAGCGGCAGTCTAGCCAAAAGAAAGCGAAAGTCGGTATCCCTAAAAAGATGCCGATTTTTTTTCTGCTGTTTTGATTTTAGTCAAGAATGTAAAGAGGTCATTGTCGATACAATGGCAGCGCTGCTACAAATTTTTTGGGTTTATAACGGATTAACGGGTTGGTAGCGTGATATTGGGTTAGCGGTCACTTTGACCGGATCGTGTAAGACAGATCGGCAGCAAACAAAAAATCCCTTACAGATGCCTTCGGGTTCATGCTTTTCAAAAACGTTAATCATTTTTGGGAAAGGTGAATGCCATGGCAGAACATCAAACAGCATTTCTTCAAGTGTCTTTTTATTGTCCGCCTTTATTGTCACGGGTTTTGATTCATCCAAGAAGTGCGACGTTGCAAGCGCCAGACGGCCGTTCCTGGGGCAACGTTACCGAATCGATTTTAAAGTCCATCCCCTCGCGATGCCTTTTGGCATTGGTTCCGGTTCAGCTTGAACGTGAGTTGGATCGTTACGCCGTGGAAAATGTTTCCGGTTGGTTTTTTCATTCAAGTCGTGCCTCTGAAGTTCGCACTCTTTTAACCGAAGCCAAACAACGTTATGACAATCTGCGTGATGGCGTTTTTCAAAATGAGCTTCGAGAGGCTCTTCAAGAACTTTTCTTAACGGATCCTCGATTTCAGGGACGTCTGTCTGATTACGATGATCAAAATGAAGCGGTTGAGGATGTTTTAAGACGCACCTTATCGCAGTGTCGGATGACATGGGAAATGACCTTATTTTGCCCTGTTGATCTTCGTAGCATCGCATTGCGTTTGATGCTTGAGTGTAAAGAGGTGATCTACGGGCACCTGCGCTCGGGTAAAAAAGATTTGTATGTAATGCCCTCTCAACGGTACGTGCATTTTGAAAACTATGTCAACAAAATGCGGCAATTTAGAGGGTTGGACGTTCGTTATGACCAAGCGTTAAACGCCTTTTGCGAAGCGTGTGAATTGTTTTCTGAGGATGGTAGATCACTCTGTGGCACTCAATTGAATACTTTTTGGCTCAAGCTCGCGCAGCTTGGGGAGTTTTTAAGTGAGGAAATCGAAAAAGATTTGTACGATGATCTTCCGGTCATTGATGAGGACCTTCTCTGGGAAAACGCTTCTTGCGACGATATGAGCAATGTTTTTGCAGCGGATACACCGTGATGATACTTTAACTTTGAAAAGTGTCTCAATTATTGATACTATTAAAAAACTTTCGTTAAGGTGCTGATATGGATTTCAATGTTCGTTTGATGAAAATTGATCGTCTGATTGCTGAAAAAGGTGTTGCCACACTTTCAGAGTTGATGCAGGCGACTGGTGCTTCCATTGCGACAACCAAACGGGATCTCGCGTATATGCGTGAACAGCTCAAGGCGCCGATTGTGTTTTCGCGTATGCGTGGTGGCTATGTTTTTGCCAAAAACCGTGCAGAGGCTAAAAAAGACGATTTCTACGATAGGCGTTCCATGTGGTTTACCCCTGAAGAACTACATTGCACAGTCAGAACCCTGGAAGACTTTAAAGCGCTGGAAGCCAATCGTAAGGGCTATTTAACTAAAGATCTCGCACAAATGAGTGCTCGAATTCGCTCGAGCATGTTCTCCGAAGAGGCCAATAGTGAAGAGCTTCTTAAGCGCGTTGTTTTATTTGAACCGCAAAATAAACCGATTAAGTGTCCGTGCTTTGAAGTGTTAGGTCAAGCGCTCGTGCATCGGAATCGTTTGCGTATCCATTATCGCTCCGAAGAAAAAAAAGAAGAAACCGATCGCGTCGTCAGTCCTATGCGACTTTGTTATTACAAGGGATCTTGGTACTTGGATGCATGGTGTCATGAACGGGATGCTTTGAGAACATTTAATGTCGAAAACATCGTGCATGCGGAATTGCTTCAAACATCGGTTAAATCGGTGCCGATGAAGACGTTACGGGCGCAGCTTGATTCATTTTATGGTTTTTATCGAGCTGAAGACGTCGACTACGCTCGGATTCGTTTCGTTGGTCAAGCGGCTAAAAGAGCCAGTAAACGGATTTGGCACCCTGATCAATACGAGCAATGGCTTCATCACGTGTATGAAGTGACCATTCCCTGCGCTGCGAATAGCCCTGAACTGGTCAGTGAAATTTTAAGTTACGGTCCACAAGCGAAAGTCATTGAACCAGTCGAATTGAAAAATGCGGTTCACGAAGCGCTTATCCAAACATTAAAGAACTATGAATAGGCGGGATTAAGTTGACTTTTCATCGTCCTTATCACTATCGACATAAGCCCGCTCAGGAGAAGGCTCCTCGTGTGAAAGTGACCTCTTCAGGCTCCGAAACGAGTGAGAAAATCGCGGAAGAAACGTTTTTCTGCGGTGATCCTCACGGGTCATTTGATCACATTTTGCAGGCGGCAAAAGAGTACCGTCCGAAAGCCATGGTGATTTTAGGTGACTTGCAGCCGCCCGCGCCGTTACATGAAGTGTTGGCCGATATCCTTCCCTTTGTCGATGTTTGGTGGATTCCGGGCAATCATGACACGGACAATGATGTGTTTTATGACCGATTGTGGCGCTGTGAATTAGCCGGTCATAATCTGCATGGCCGTGTTGCCGTGGTCAATGGCCTTCGGATTGCCGGTTTAGGGGGCGTTTTCCGTGGTCAGATTTGGATGCCGCCTCAGGCGCCCAATTACACCTCAGCCGGCGCTTTTATTCGCCGGATCGGTCGAGGCAATATGTGGCGCGGGGGATTGCCACGTCGGCACCGTACGTCGATCTTCCCATCAACTTACGAAAACCTTTGTGCCTATCATGCTGATGTTTTGGTGACGCACGAGGCGCCCGGATGTCACCGGAAAGGTTTCTTAGCCATTGATCAGTTGGCAAAGACATTGGAAGTGAAGTACTTGTTTCACGGGCACCAGCACGAAGATCGACACTATCCCACTTATTATGGCTTCACTCCACGTGGCGTTGGATTTCGAGGTATTGTCAATTTGAAGGGGGATGATATTGTGCCGGCTCAAATTGACCCGCGTGATTTAATGGAGACCACGACTGAAAAAACAGTCGTTTCGCCTCAAAGAGCCTCGGGCCTCACCTTTAAACGCCTCGGCTAAAAGGAAAAAACGGAAGTTGCCTTCCGTTTTTTTCTAAACAGTTAAGAGTGCTTCTTTCCGTTCGGATAGCTTCTCGGATGATCTCGCCGGGGAGCTTGTTTTGCGCTGTTATCCTGCACATTCTGGACAACATCATGACGAGTTGGGTGAGGTTTGTCCTCTTCATCCAGACTGATTGGTGGTGCCGGGAAATGAATGGTTGCCGCCGCTTTGGCAATCTTTTTGCGGTTACTTTGAGAAAGCCACGTTTTGACCATCGCCATACCGATTGCCAATAAAACGGGACCTAAAATCAACCCAAGAAAGCCAAAGGCAATAACACCGCCGAAAACTCCAAGAAATACCAGAGAGATCGGTAACGGTGTGCCACGTGCAATGATCAAAGGTTTGACAAAATTATCGACACTGGCAACCGCTAATGTTCCCCAAGCGACCATGAAAATCGCCATGCCAATACTGCCTTGTGTGTAAAGCCAGATCGCAACGGGGATCCAAACCAAGGGAGGTCCGATCGGAACGACTGACAAAATGAAAACGGCGACGGTTAAAAGCAACGTCCCGGGAACACCAACAATGAGAAAACCGATGCAGGCAACGATGCTTTGGCAAGCTGCCGTTCCCACGATGCCCCAAACAACACTTCGGGTGGTGTTAACGAGAATGGAGGATAGTTCATCGCTTAACCCACCGGATACCCGGTCCAGTAATTCTTTTGAACGCTTAGCGAGCGTATCGCCATCACGGTAAAAGAAAAACGCGATGAAAGCGACCAAACCCATTTGAATTAGGCCGTTGCCAAGAGACAAAGCAACCGTTAATACCTCACGACTGATGGGATCAATGAGTTTTCGGATGAGTTCGTTAAGTGCTTCGGGTTCAAACGCAATGGCAATTTGACTATAAAGCCATGGTCCGACCATCGGAATGTCTTTGAGCCACTCAGGTGCTTGCAGGGAGCGGATCAAATCGGCTCCGCCGGAAATAACGCCCGGAAGTTGTTGAGCGATGACGGCTGACAAAAAAGACAGCGGAATAATCAAGCAAACGACCAGTAGGCCGACCATCACAAAAGCTGCCGGGGTCGAATACTCGGCAAATGAATTCTTGCACCGAGCAAACATCGGCCAGCTGACAATCGTGATGATGGCAGCGATCACAATCGCCGTTAAAAATGGGCTGACAATATAGTAGCAGCCGATTGCGATTGCAAAGCCGAAAATAAGTCGGATGATGATGTCAACGTGATCTCTGATGCTTGCCATTGTCTTGTTAAATTTTCAGTAACGAGCGTCACTAGTCTAAACGAAATGGCTTCTACTTTGTTAAGTTTTTGCTTTGTGTTAACAGTTTTTAGACAAAGAGGAACTCGCTAAAATGTTCAAAACATTATCTGAAGGAGCTTCAATTGATTCAAAACAATGAAAATCCTCCGTTGAGTGATATCCAAGAGCAACTCTTGGATCGCGAGGAGCTTTTTTCCGGTCACTTTCTTCATGTTTGGTGCGATACGGTTAAAACGGCTTCCAATCTTATCCGCACTCGTGAGTACATTCGTCATCCGGGGGCTGCAGTCATTGTCCCCGTTTTTGAAGACGGTTCGGTTTTGTTGGAGTACCAGTGGCGTCAACCTTGTGAAATGGCTTTTTGGGAATTACCGGCCGGAAAACTTGATCCCGAAGAGGATCCCTTTGTCTGTGCTCAACGGGAATTGTCTGAAGAAACGGGACTAATAGCCGACGAATGGCACTATTTGGGGAAGATTCATAATGCCATCGGATACTCGAACGAGCATTTGGAAATTTATTTGGCTAAGCGCTTGACGCAAGGTAAACAGCATCTCGATCCCGGTGAATGCTTGAGTTTGCATCGCTTTAGCTTATCTCAAGCACTGCAGATGATGGCAAACGGTGAAATTACCGATGTCAAAACCATTATTGGTTTGATGTGGGCGGAGCGCTTTCTTAAAAACGAATGGCCACTTAAGACACCTTAGGAAACCAGTTTTCGACAAAAGTGAGCTATTTATAAACAAATTGATTTTTTGCGTTGGCTCAAACTTTTTGCTCGAAATGTTGATTTTTTTCCCCTAGACTGATCAAAGTGCGCCGTTTTTGGGCGGCGAAGTCATTGACAACAGATGATTGCGATAAAAGCGAGGAATTATGTCTCAAACAATTTTGCAAAAAGTACCGGTTGGTGAAAAAGTGGGTATTGCTTTTTCCGGAGGCTTGGATACATCGGCCGCATTGCGCTGGATGAAAAATAAAGGCGCTTTGCCTTACGCCTACACGGCGAACTTGGGGCAGCCCGATGAGGATGATTACGAAGCCATTCCGCGCCGTGCGATGTCTTACGGTGCTGAAAAAGCTCGTTTGGTTGAGTGCCGCCCGCAATTAGTTGCAGAAGGTATCGCAGCCATTCAATCCGGCGCATTTCACATTACGACGGCTGGCGTTACTTACTTCAATACCACGCCGATCGGTCGTGCGGTTACCGGCACGATGTTAGTGAATGCCATGCGTGAAGACGGTGTGCACATTTGGGGGGACGGATCGACCTATAAAGGAAACGATATCGAACGCTTTTATCGTTATGGATTGTTAGCTAACCCTGAATTAAAGATTTATAAGCCGTGGTTGGACCGTGATTTCATCAATGAATTGGGCGGCCGCGCCGAAATGAGTGCGTTCCTTCAAGCCGAAGGTTTTGATTACCGTATGTCGGCTGAAAAAGCCTATTCCACCGACTCGAATTTGTTGGGTGCAACGCATGAAGCCAAACATTTGGAAAGCTTGCAAACGAGCATGAAGATCGTTAAACCGATCATGGGCGTCGCTTTCTGGGATCCGGCAGTTGAGATTAAGCCCGAAACGGTCACGGTAACCTTTGAAGAAGGTGTGCCTGTAGAGTTAAACGGCAAGCATTTTGATGATTTGGTTGCTTTGATGTACGAGGCCAATGCCATCGGTGGCCGTCATGGCTTGGGTATGAGCGATCAAATCGAAAACCGTATTATTGAAGCAAAGAGCCGTGGTGTTTATGAGGCACCGGGGATGGCGCTTTTGCATATTGCATACGAACGCTTGGTGAGCGGCGTTCATAACGAAGATACGATTGAACAGTACCGTATCAACGGTATTCGCTTAGGTCGGTTGCTCTATCAAGGCCGTTGGTTTGATTCTCAAGCCATCATGCTTCGTGAATCGGCTCAACGTTGGGTCGCTCGCGCGATCACCGGTACGGTGACGCTTGAACTGCGTCGCGGCAATGATTACACCATTTTGGATACCGTCAGTCCGAACCTTACCTATGAACCGGAACGCCTGACGATGGAAAAGGGTGATTCGATGTTTACGGCAGAGGATCGTATCGGTCAATTAACAATGCGTAATCTTGACATCGTCGATACTCGTGCGAAGTTGGGTATCTATGCCAAGAGCGGTTTGATTGCTGGTTCTTCCGCGGTGGCAATGCTTGGCGGTAAGAAAGACTAACTTTTAATCGTTTTTTTCGGGGGCGTAATTTTTCAATTACGTCCCTTTTTTTATTTGTTGCAATGTTGTTATATTGATATACACAAATGTGTAAATAATCATTTACACATTTAAGTGATTGGTGGTTTAGGGAAATGAGAGGTTGCGTTTTTGAAAAAATTGTCAAAATGTTGAAATAGTCTCTTTTTTGTGATTCAAACGGTACAATCAAAGCCGTTAACAGCGTTAATGTTTAGGTGATTTGTGATTCCTTTTGAATTAGGTATCGGCTGGCGATATACCCGTCAGGGAAAGCGTGGACGAAAGGGTAGCGGATTTATTTCGTTTATTTCCGCCATCAGTGTCGCTTCCATCGCTGTCGGTGTGATGGCTCTCATCGTGGTTTTATCCGTCATGAACGGCTTTCAGAAGGAAGTCAGAGATCGGATGCTCTCGGTTATTCCTCATATCGAAGTGATTAACTATGGTGGGGCTTTAACTGATTGGGAAAACACGGCTGAGCTATTGAAAACGAACCCTCATGTTTTAGGCGTTGCTCCTTATTCATCCGGTCAGGGACTTGTTAGTTCGGGCAGTAGTGTCAGAGGTGTGGTGATTCGAGGGATTGATCCGCGCAGTGAACCGAACGTTTCTGATATCAGTGATCAAATGCTAGTCGGCACTCTGACCGATTTAAAAAGCGGAGAGTTTGGCATTGTTTTAGGTCGTGATCTTGCCTCCATTCTTCGATTACGTATCGGCGATAAAGTCAATGTGATCATTCCTCAAGGACGTACTACCCCTGCCGGTATTGTTCCACGTATGCGTGCTTTTACACTCGTTGGCGTGTTTTCTTCCGGACACTATGAGTACGACAGCACGATGGTGCTCATTGATCTTAAAGACGCTGAAGCCCTTTTTCGGCAAAACGGACCGAGCGGGTTGCAGGTGCGCGTGGATGACATGAATCAGGCGCCGGCCATTTCCTATGATTTGCTCAAAGTGTTGCCTAGAACCTTTGCCGTCACTGATTGGTCAAAACAAAATCGTACCTGGTTTGCCGCCGTTCAAGTTGAAAAGCGCATGATGGCGATTATTCTTTTCCTTATTGTCTTGGTCGGTGCTTTCGGATTAGTCTCAAGCATGGTGATGACGGTCACGGAAAAGCAGTCTGATATCGCGATTTTGAGAACATTAGGAGCCTCGCCCGCTTCAATCATGACGATATTCATGGTTCAGGGAGCAGTCGTCGGCGTGATCGGTGTGACCGTTGGCGTTGTGCTCGGCTTAGGTATTGCCTGCAATTTGGATGTGATTGTTCCGACCATTGAATCTCTTTTCGGTATTCAATTCTTACCCAAGGAGGTCTATTTCATTAGCTCCTTGCCGTCTGATCCGAGGGCTGAAGACATTATTCCGATCGCCTTATTCTCATTCCTATTATCCCTAGCCGCAACGGTTTATCCGAGCTGGCGCGCTTCAAAAACCAAACCGGCGGAGGCCTTGCGTTATGAGTAAAGACGGATTAGTCATCAAAGCCAGCGATGTGCAAAAAAGCTATCGGGACGGTGTTTTAACCGTACCGGTTCTCAAAGGTGTGAATCTTTCCGTTAAAAAAGGTGAGCTCGTGGCGATCGTCGGAGCTTCCGGCTCCGGCAAAAGTACGCTGTTACATATTTTGGGCGGCTTGGATACCATCGATGCCGGCTCAGTAGAAGTGGCTGGAATGGCTGTGCATTCCCTAACAGAAAATGAGCGCGGTAGACTACGAAATCAAAAGTTGGGATTTGTTTACCAATTTCATCACTTATTGCCGGAATTTACAGCGCTGGAAAATGTCGCAATGCCTTTAACCATTGCTCGACAAAATCCCACGCTAGCCCAAGAGCGTGCTGCTCAAGTTCTTCAGGCGCTAGGACTTGCTCATCGATTAAATCACTATCCTTCGCAAATGTCCGGTGGGGAGCGTCAGCGTTGCGCCATTGCGCGTGCCATGGTGGCTGAGCCCGCCTGCATTTTGGCTGACGAGCCGACCGGGAACTTGGATCAAGCAACCGCCAATGCGGTTTTCGACCGGTTTGTTTCCATCGCACGGGAACATCAGACCGCTTGTGTGATTGTGACTCATGATTTGCAATTGGCACAGCGCTGTGATCGGGTGTTAACCCTTAGCGATGGCCAGATTTTGGAGAACGAAGTTGCTCATTGATACTCATTCCCACGTTGCACTCGTGAAGTCGGTTAATGACTGGGAGGCGGTGATGAACCGCGCTCGGGTGCAAGGTGTGACTTGTGGTTTGATTACGACCGGAAGCGATGATGATTTTGAGTTGGCTGAGGCGGCAGCCCGTCAATTTCATTGGGGGTACTGTGTTGGCATTCATCCGCTTTTTGTCGAACAAGTCCATGACGACGCGCTGACTCATTTAGAGCGTTTTTTAGGAAACCATCTTGACGATCCATACCTGATTGGTATTGGAGAGATTGGGTTGGACCTATACGAAGAACATCCAGATTATGAGCGTCAAGCGTTTTTCTTTCGAGCACAAATGGCGCTTGCCGAAAAGTTTTCGCTCCCGGTTTCTTTGCACGCGAGGCGAGCTTTGTCACGAGTCATTGAAGTGATGGATGAATTCAGTACGGTCAAGGGAGCGGTGCATGCTTTTCCGGGTTCGTTTGAACAAGCTTGTGAAGTGATCCGTCGGGGGTATGGAATTGGGTTCGGTGGCGCCCTGACCTATGAAGGTAGTAAAAAATTACGAAAGTGTGCGGCTGCCGTGCCTGAAGAGGCGATTTTATTGGAAACCGATGCGCCGGATATGGCGCCGTCTTATCGTCGGGGGGATCGCTCTGAGCCCGCAGATCTGATTGACTATTTGGAAGTGCTCAGCTCAATAAGAGGACGAAGTCCCGAATTGTTAAAAGAACGAATTTTTAAAAATACTCTTACGTTCTTTCCAAGGTTGCGGTACTTCTTTAACAGCGAAAATCGTTAAGTTTGAATTTGCTTGTTTTTTCGTGCATTTTCCTCGTTTTTTGCCCGAGGCTTTTGCTAAAATCCGAGCTAAACGTAAAGCGCATTGCGTTTGACGTGATTGTTATTGTTTTTCATTGAAAATTTCTCAGTTTTCCAACTGAGACGTTTTGTCGTGGAATTTTCACTTTTAACCTTACTATTTTTGGGGAATAAAAATGGCTATTGAACGCACCCTTTCCATCATTAAACCCGATGCTGTCGCTAAGAACGTGATCGGTCAGATCTATACCCGTTTTGAAAACGCTGGTTTGAAGATTGTTGCCGCTCAAATGCGTCAATTGTCCAAGGCTGAAGCCGAAGGCTTTTACGCTGTTCACAAGGAACGTCCTTTCTTCAAGGATTTGGTTGCCTTCATGACCTCCGGTCCCGTGATGATCCAAGTGTTGGAAGGTGAAGGTGCTATCGCTAAGAATCGCGAATTGATGGGCGCCACCGACCCGAAGAAGGCCGCTCCCGGCACGATCCGCGCTGACTTCGCTCAAAGCATCGATGCAAACGCTGTTCACGGCTCTGACGCTCCCGAAACGGCTGCTGTTGAAATTGCTTACTTCTTCCCGACGTTGGCAATCTGTGAACGTAAGTGCTGCGGTTGCTGCTGCGACAAGTAATCTTACTTAACGCCTCTCCGTGTGCGTTCGATCGGAACATTCCGGTCGGACGGACCGGAGATTTCTCATTTTGACTAACCTAAAACAACGTTGTTGGTTTCGAATTTTGTCTTATGTCTGAAGAATCTCTACGAGTCAATTTGCTTGACTTTGATCGTGACGGTTTGATCGAGTATTGCGAGAGTTTGGGTGAGAAGCGTTTTCGTGCTATCCAGCTTTTGCGCTGGATTCATCGTCATTGTGTCGGTGATTTTTCCCAGATGACGGATTTGGCTAAAGCCTTTAGGGCAAAGCTCGAAACGAATTGCGAAATTTGCGCACCTCGCCCAATTTGGGACAAACTTTCCGCGGACGGAACCCGTAAATGGTTGTTTGATGTGGGTAATGGCAACGCTGTGGAAACGGTGTTTATTCCCGAGGATGACCGCGGAACGCTCTGTGTATCGACACAGGCCGGTTGTGCCATGGGGTGTTTATTTTGCTCCACTGGAAAGCAAGGCTTTAATCGGAATTTGAAGACGTCCGAAATTATCGGACAACTCTGGCACGCAGAAAAAACACTCCGGGAAGACATGGGGATGACCGAGTCATCAGCAATGTGGTGTTAATGGGGATGGGCGAGCCGCTTCAAAATCTCGATAACGTGATTGCGGCGCTCAAACTCATGCTTGATGACAATGCCTATGGGTTAAGCCGCCGCCGGGTGACGGTTTCGACCTGTGGTCTGACGCTTCAGATGGATAAGCTTGCAGAAGCGGTGCCGGTTGCTTTGGCGGTTTCGTTACATGCGCCGACCGATGAACTTCGCGATCAGATCATGCCGATTAACCGCAAGCATCCTTTGGCTGACTTGATGGCAGCCTGTAAGCGTTATCTGGCGCACGCGCCGCGAGATTACATTACCTTTGAGTACATTTTGCTCTGCGGTGTCAATGATCGGATTGAACACGCTAAGGCACTCGTTAAATTGGTTCAGGGTATCTCCTGCAAATTTAATTTGATTCCGTTTAATCCTTTCCCGGATAGTGATTTGCGAAAGCCAGAAGCTTCCGATGTGAAAGCTTTTCAGGATTATTTGATTAACCGTGGTTTTGTGACGACGGTTCGCAAAACCCGAGGCGATGATATTGATGCGGCCTGTGGTCAATTGGCCGGTAACATCAAGGACAAAACTCGTCGGGCTGAACGCTTGGTTGAGCAAAAAGCCCGGGCGACCTTTTTAAAGAAGATTTCGTAATGTCTCAGCGTGTTTTTCATCCAAGACATCTAACACAGTGTGTGCATGTTCGCTATTTGGATAATGATGTGACAATCGGAGGGCAAAGCCCTATCCGTGTTCAGTCAATGACCAATACGCCAACGGCGGACGTTGATCAAACGGTTGAACAGGTATTATCCCTGGCTCGTGCAGGCAGTGAATTGGTACGTTTGACCGTCAACACTCCGGAAGCAGCCGCTGCGGTTGTCAAAATTCGGGAAAAGTTGGATGCAAAGCATTGTTTTGTTCCTCTTGTCGGCGATTTTCACTATAACGGTCACAAGTTGCTCACTGAAGTAACGGAGTGTGCTCAGGCCCTGTCGAAATACCGCATTAACCCGGGTAATGTTGGTAAGGGTGAGCGGGGAATGGAAAACTTTGCCCGCATGATCGAAGTCGCGCTCAAAAACGATCGCCCGGTGCGTATCGGTGTCAATGGCGGTTCTCTCGATCCGATGATTTTGTCTCGGATGATGCAGGAAAATCGTGATGCCGGTATGCCGGAAACGCCTAACGAAGTATTAAGGCACGCACTCGTTGCATCAGCTATCGAAAGCGCGCAAGCGGCAGAAGCTCTCGGCATGGCTTCCGATAAAATTGTGCTTTCGG
>URFF01000041.1 GCA_900546995.1 uncultured Sutterella sp. | reverse complement strand
ACATCAATGAGCACAGCGAAAAACACTCCATAAAGCTTTGATGCTTCGGGGAGTGTTTTTCGCTGTGCTCATTGATGTTTTCATCAAACTCACGCAACAATTTCTTTTGTTTTTCCGTGAGATTCACTGGCGTTTCCACAAAAACGTGAATGTACAAATCCCCCATGTAACCGGAGCGCAAACTCTTCACCCCTTTGCCGCGCAACCGTAAAATCTTGCCGCTTTGCGTGCCTTCCGGAATCGTAATGCGCGTTTCGCCATCCAAGACCGGCACGTCCACATCACCGCCCAATGCGGCTGTGACAAACGAGATCGGCAACTCAACGTGCAAATCATCACCATCGCGTTGGAAGATTTCGTGCGGCTTAATGGAAATTTCGACATACAAGTCACCGGCCGGTCCCCCGTTCGTTCCGGGCTGACCCTTGCCTTGCAAACGAATTCGTTGACCGTTATTGATACCGGCAGGAATCTTCACTTCCAACGTCTTCATGACTTTCTTAAAGCCAGTACCATCGCAGTTTGGACACGGATCATCAACGACTACGCCATTGCCGTGGCAATACGGGCAGGTTTGTTGAACGGAGAAAAAGCCCTGTTTAGCGTAAACCGTACCCGTTCCGTTGCAGTGCGGACATTTCTTGGGTTTGGACTTCGAGCGGCTGCCCGTTCCGTCACAAACATCGCACTTTTCCCAACCCGGCACGCGAATTTCTGTCGTATAACCGTTAGCGGCTTGCTCCAGCGTGATTTCCAAATCGTACCGAAGGTCCACCCCCTTGGTTGCACGCGGTCCGCTTTGCCGACGGCCACCCGCTTGACCGAAAAATTCACTGAAAATATCGCCGAGGTCACCCATATTGGCAAAACCGCCGGCAAAACCTTCCGGTCCAAAACCGCCGAATCCACCCGGGCCTCCAGCAGCGCCTTGGTTCACGCCTGCTTTACCGAAGCGATCGTATGCGGCACGCTTTTGTTCATCACCGAGCACTTCGTAGGCTTCCCCGACTTCCTTAAATTTAGCCTCAGCCTCTTTATCCCCGCCGTTGCGGTCCGGGTGATACTTCATGGCTAAACGTCGATAGGCCTTTTTAATATCAGCCGCGCTCGCGTTGCGGTCTACACCCAATACTTCGTAATAATCACGATCGCTCATCTTTCACTTAATCCTTTACTAAAAACAAAGGCTCAAGATCTCGGCAATAACGCTTTAAACTTGAACCTTCGTTTTTCAGACTCTGAAAAACCGACTGCAAAGGCGTCCGAGCCTAAAAGGAATCGGACGCCCTCTGGTTATTGCCGATTATTTTTCTTTGGCATCCACATCAACCACATCGTCATCGGCCTTTTGAGCCTTGTCTTGTTGCGGTTGAGCTTGCTGAGCCTGTTGAGCTTGAGCGTTTAACTTTTCACCGATCTTTTGAGCGGCAGCCATCAAACGTTCAACTGCAGCGTCAATCGCGGCCTTGTCTTCGCCCTTAACAGCTTCTTCGACTTGCTTGATACCGTCTTCGCAAGCCATGCGATCGGCAGCTTCCACCTTGTCACCCAAATCCTTCAAGGTCTTTTGAACTTGGTGAATCGAGGCATCAGCCACGTTACGGGATTGAGCCAATTCAAAGCGCTTGTGGTCTTCAGCCTTATTAGCTTCAGCATCATCGACCATGCGTTGAATTTCTTCTTCGCTCAAACCGGAGCTTGCCTTAATGGTAATCGTGTTTTCCTTGCCGGTGGCCTTATCCTTAGCCGAGACGTGCAAAATACCGTTGGCGTCGATATCAAAGGTCACTTCAATTTGCGGCAATCCACGCGGAGCCGGCGCAATGCCTTCGAGGTTGAATTCACCCAAAAGCTTGTTGCTGGCGGCCATTTCACGTTCACCTTGGTAGACCTTAATCGTCACGGCCGGTTGGTTATCTTCAGCGGTCGAGAACACTTGAGCGTGCTTGGTCGGAATCGTCGTGTTGCGCTTAATCATCGGCGTCATCACACCACCCAAGGTTTCAATACCGAGGGTCAACGGCGTCACATCCAACAAGAGCACGTCGTGACGTTCACCGGTCAAAACAGAACCTTGAATAGCTGCACCAATGGCCACGGCTTCATCCGGGTTCACGTCCTTACGCGGTTCTTGACCGAAGAATTCACGAACCGTTTCCTGAACCTTAGGCATACGGGATTGACCACCCACCAAAATCACATCCGTGATTTCGCTCTTGGAGATCTTGGCATCAGCCAAAGCCTTGCGGCACGGTTCAATCGTGCGATTGATCAAATCTTCAACCATGCTTTCGAACTTGGCACGCGTCAAATTGACATTCAAATGCTTCGGTCCGGTCGCGTCTGCCGTGATGTACGGCAAGTTAATTTCCGTTTCCTGACGGCTGGACAATTCGATCTTGGCCTTTTCAGCGGCATCCTTCAAGCGTTGCAACGCAATGATGTCCTTGCTGAGGTCAACACCGGTGTCTTTCTTGAATTCGGTGATGAGATAATCAACGATACGTTGGTCAAAGTCTTCGCCACCCAAGAAGGTATCGCCGTTGGTGGAGAGCACTTCAAATTGCTTATCGCCATCGATATCGGCCAAGTCAATGATGGAGATATCGAACGTGCCACCGCCCAAGTCATACACGGCGATCTTCTTATCACCTTTACCGGCCTTATCCAAACCGAAAGCCAATGCGGCTGCCGTCGGTTCGTTGATGATGCGCTTCACATCCAAACCGGCAATACGGCCGGCATCCTTCGTGGCTTGACGTTGGCTGTCGTTAAAGTAAGCCGGCACCGTGATCACGGCTTCGGTCACGGTTTCACCGAGGTAATCCTCAGCGGTTTGCTTCATCTTACGAAGCACTTCAGCGGAGACTTGTTGCGGAGCAAGCTTCTTACCTTCTTGAACGCTCACCCAAGCGTCACCGTTTTCTGCGCGCACAATGCTAAACGGCATCAAACCGATATCGCGTTGCACTTCGACGTCGTCGAAGCGACGGCCGATCAAACGCTTAACAGCAAACAACGTGTTCTTCGGATTGGTCACAGCTTGACGCTTAGCCGTCGCACCGACGAGCACTTCGCCATTGTCCATATAGGCAACGATGGACGGCGTCGTGCGAGCGCCTTCACTGTTTTCAATCACGTGAATCTTGTCACCTTCCATGACTGCCACGGCCGAATTGGTCGTACCTAAGTCAATACCGATAATTTTTGCCATTTTTTACAGATCCTTTTAAAAATTCTTTACATCGCGGGGCTTTCACTATTCACATTCCCCGCTCGTCTAAAACCCATATGGGGACCATCGTGAAAGTTTCAAGGGGCAAGCGATAAATTTTTTCGCCCCTAACCTGAGGCCCCGAATTCATTGAATGACGCTAACCATGGCGGCACGCAAAACACGACCGTTGATTAACCAACCGCGTTGGAAAACCTGTGCCACCTGACCGGAGACTTGATCGGGTTGAGCCGGCACCATGGCAATTGCCTGATGCACAGCCGGATCAAATTTCTCACCGACCGGATTAATTTCGGTCATACCACTTTGCTGCATGGCCTGAACCATTTGACGATACGTCGCCTCGATGCCTTCGATCATCGGGTTGCGCTCTTCGCCAGCCAACTCCAACGCTTTTTCCAAACTATCCAAAACCGGAAGCATGTTCTTCGCGAACTTTTCCACGCCAAACTTGTGAGCCTTTTCGACCGCCTCTTCAGCACGACGACGGGAATTTTCCATTTCCGCCAAAGCACGCATGTAAAGGTCTTGCAGTTTGGCGTTTTCTGCCTTGGCGGCTTCCAAAAGTTCTTCGACGCTCGGTTCTACGGCAGCCTCTTGAGTGGTTTGAGGCTCAGCGGCCGCAGTAGCCTCTTGTTGAGCAGCTTCTTGATTTTCACAGTTCGGCTGAGTTTGTTCCTGAACCTGATCGTCAGAAACATTCTGCTTTACTTCGTTTTGAACATTCGGATTTGTCTCTTGCATGGGTTAGCCTCATAGCAAACATTGAATTATTGATATTGGCTATATGGGGACAAAGAGACAAATTTCAAGGTCTAGGGATTTCTCTACTATGAGAAGAGTTTCTGCTGGATTAATTGCGCATAAAAATCAACGGCAAGATCATCATCGTTTAAGCATGGTAAACAATGAAAAGCCTGACCACCCGCTTGCAAATAATGATCTTTTAATTCCAAACCGATTTCTTCCAACGTCTCCAAACAATCGACACTAAATGACAAACAGACCACATCAATGGATCGGATATTCTTTTTTAATAACTCAAGCACATGCTCACTCAAATATGGCTGCAACCAACGATCGCCGCCAAAGCGTGATTGATACGCGATGGAATATTGACCTTCTTGCAAACCCAAAGCGAGTGCTAAACGCTGGGCCGTTTCCAAACACTGCTTTTCATAAGGACTGCCACGGCGGATACTTTTAACCGGTATGCCATGAAAACTCATCACCAAATGAGTATCCGGCTGGCTTCGATTCATGCGAACCTGATGCGCCAAGGCCTGAATAAATCCGCTTTGGTTATAAAAGGGCTCAATGGCTTGATAACGGAAAGGCTTTTTCGTGCGCTTTTCCCAATCATGCACCGCATCCATCACCGACTCAACGGTTTGGGTGGCGTATTGGGCAAACATCGGGAAAATGATGAAATTTTCCACCCCCTTATCCTGCCACTTCTCCAAGACCTTATCCACAGAGGGGTAACCAACCCGCATGGCATAGTCCACTTGCACAGACTCATCAAATCGAGCATTGAGTTTAGAGGCTAACCGATCGGTATAAACAATCAAGGGAGATCCTTCTGGCATCCAAATCTTTTGATAGCGTTGAGCGCTTTGAGCCGGTCGTTTTCTCAAAATAATGCCATTTAGGATCGGCAACCAGAACCAGCGTGGCAATTCAATGATTCGGGGATCGGATAGAAAATCCCTCAAGTAAGGCTTTAAAGCGGCCGCCGTCGGCGCCGATGGCGAACCGGTATTGACGAGAATCACAACCGTTTTGTCTTGCATTGTGTTTTTCCGAGAGATCTTCTATTGCTAATCAACTAAGGGATAGAAACATTCTCACGCAAAGGTACGTACTAACCCTTAGTTTTGAGAATGCTTCAAACGATGCAGAGTCTACAATATGTCGAAATGCTTCTCAATTTGTCTAGGAGAAATTTATGGCTACATTATTGGCTGACCGGCTCTTGCCCGGTGTGGCAGACTGGGCTGATGAACTCACGGAAATTCGTCACGATTTGCACCGTCACCCGGAACGGGGTTTTGATACAGAGCGGACCTGCTCAATCATCTGCAAGCACTTGCGCGATTGGGGTATCACCGACATCAATACAGATTTAGTCAAAGGGGCAGTGATCGCTGTCGTTGAGGGCAACCGCCCCGGTCACACCATCGGTGTGCGAGCCGATATGGACTGTCTGCCGATGAACGACCATTGCGGTTACGAATGGACAAGCCAAAATGAGGGGTTCGCACACGCCTGCGGCCACGATGGCCACACAACCTGGCTTTTGGGAACAGCACGTTATCTTGCCGCTCACCGTGACTTCCCCGGAAAAGTGGTGCTTGTTTTCCAACCGGCAGAAGAAATTTGCGGCGGAGCCCGGGCTTTGGTACAAGCCGGTCTTTTAGAAAAGTACGGTATCGAAGAAATTTATGGCGGCCACACGGAACCCATGTTGCCAAAGGGCACCATTGGCTTTAAACCCGGTCCTCTTCAGGCCGCTTCCGATAGCGTTTACGTCACCGTAAAGGGTAAGGGCACGCATGGCGGTCGCCCGCATTTGGGCACTGACCCCATCCCGGTTGCCGCTCAAATCATCACCGCTTTGCAAACCATTGTTTCTCGCAAAGTCAACCCCATTGATACGGCCGTTCTTTCCATTTGTTCCGTGAACGCCGGCCGTTACGAAGCCATGAATGTGGTGCCGGCCGAGTGCACCATGAGCGGCACAATTCGCACATTCTTACCGGCCACACGTGATCAAATCGAAGAAACCGTAAAGATGATGGTTCCTGCGATTGCTCAAGCTAACGGCTGTGAAGTGGATCTCAAGTATGTTCGTGAATGCGGCTCGGTGATTAACAGTCCGGAACAAACCCAAGCAGCTTATAAAGTCACCGGAGATCTTTTGGGCGAAGATCATGTGCAAATCATCGATCCTTTCATGAGTTCGGAAGACTTCAGCGAATACCTGCAAAAAGTTCCCGGATGCATCATCCGTGTGGGTATCCGTGATGACAAGCATACCGTGAGCTTGCACAATCCAAACTTTGATTTCAATGACGAAGTGTTGCCGGTCGCCGTGAGCGTCGTCGCCAATATGGCGATCAAACGCCTCGAAACGCTCGCCGCTCGTTAAAATAGCGCCGTCAAGCGTTAAACATTACCCGCTTGCTCTGACCGCAGGCGGGTTTATTTTTTTGGAAAGGATATTTCGTTGAAAACCGCTCTTGTCAGCTTTTCCGGTGGACAAGACTCCACCACCTGTTTATTCTGGGCACTGAGCCACTATGATTGCGTTCACACGATTGGATTCGATTACGGTCAAAAAAATCGTGTCGAGTTGGATTGTCGAAAGACCATTCTTCAAAAAATTAAAGAGCAATTCCCCCAATTGGGTAAAAAACTTGCCTCCGATCTCGTTGTCGACATCCGCTCATTCGGTCAAATTGCGCAATCGGCATTGACGGGCTCCGATCAAGCGATGGGAGAAGTGGGTGAAAACGGCCTTCCCAATTCATTTGTTCCGGAAAGAAACCTGGTTTTTCTCACTTACGCCGCCGCACGCGCTTATCTCATTAAGGCTCAGACCATTGTGGCCGGTATGGGGCAAACGGACTTTTCCGGTTACCCCGATTGTCGAAGAGATACGATGGATGCATTGCAAAAGGCGCTTTCACTGGGGCTGGATCAAGGTGTTGAAATCGTGACACCTTTGATGTTTTTAACCAAAGCTCAAACGTGGAAACTCGCTGAAAATCTCGGTGGGGAAGCTCTCGTTCACTTCATTGTTGAAAACACGCACACTTGCTACGAAGGCGATCATCGACATCATCACGACTGGGGTTATGGGTGTGGCGTCTGTCCGGCTTGTCGATTACGAGAAAAAGGTTGGAAAGAATACCAAGCCAACCACTGACACCTAAAAGAAAGGCCCCAATCACCGGGGCCTCACACATCAGAATTTCGGGTTTTGAACCAAACGAGGGCGCAAATATCGGATAACAACGCCGGCTAAGAGCGCCATCCAAAATTTACCCAACACTTGACCGGTGATAAATTCAAGACTGCCGAAAGCAAGGGATAAGAAAATGGCGCTATCGACAATGGAGCCGGCTAACCCTGCCAACACAACACTAAAAGCCGGAAAGCGCTTTCTCATCGGCGTATAAACAGTGAAATCGGCAAGTTCTGAAAAGCAAAAGGCGGCTGCCGAAGCTAAAACTAAAGAAGGTGCGGCGAAAAATGCCGACAAAACCGTTCCAATGGCCACCGCTAAAAGCGAGTACCAAGGACCGAGAAAAGCTTGAACCCCATTTCGTAAGACTAACGCCGCCCCGGCAATCATCACCGCTGAAGGCGCGTACAATCCGGGCCAAACCGGAATCAGACAAGGGCCATCGGGCGGGCAAACCAACCCGACATTCATAATGACCCAATTACTTAAAGGAATGGTGAGAATAAAAAGCGTTAAAGCAACCAATCCGCAGACCGGATCGCGTTGCAGCAACTTATGCGACATAAGCGCCTCCGTAACCAGACGGCCCGCCACTTCGGTGCGATGAACCAACGCGGGAACGTTTTTTTGTTAGATGAAAAGGGCATTGTACAGAAATGCCCTTCTCATAGAAAGATTGGATGGACCTTTAATTTTTCTTTTCAACTATCGGCGCTCAAGAAAGAATCGGAAAATTCTTTGAGGCAGATAGGTAATTTCTCCGGGCGGATGCCCAGTCGGAAACCCCACGTGTCCCCCTTCTGCCGGTTGATCAAGCCAAACCTGATCGGAAACATCGGCTAGCGTCGGCAATGCCCAAGAGGGAAGGAACGGATCATTTCGTGCATTTAAGAGTAAAAACGGCACTTTCACGTACTTAAGCCAAGGCTTCGCTGAAGCTTCGGTCCAATATTGCATGGCGCTTGAAAAACCGTGTACCGGCGCTGTGTAAATCGAATCAAAGTCGTAAAAATTCTTGCAATTTTTAAGCGCCTCGATATCAATCAGCTTTTTCGCTTCGGGGAAACGATCGTATTTTTCAATCACTTTCGGAATGAGGCTATCCAAAAACATCTTGGAGTAAACCCGATTAAAGCCATACTTTAAAAGGTTACTGCCCGCAACCAAGTCAACAGGAGCGGCCACTGAAACAGCAGCCGTCAAAAGCGATTTCGCCACATCGGCTCGCTTGCCGCAAAATAGTGAAATTTGGTTTCCTCCAAGAGACACGCCCACGCCGTATAAAGGCGCTTCGGGATACCGAGCTCTAACCGTCTCAAAAATCCACTGCATATCATCAATGGCGCCTGCGTGATAAGACTTCAAGAGACGATTATTTTCACCAGAACAGCTTCTGAAATGAGCGACACAACCCCGCCATCCTCGATTGACGGTTTCGTGCATCAGGGCTAACGCATAGTGACTTGAGGAGCTGCCTTCAAGTCCGTGAAAATGCACCAAAATCGGAGCGTCCGGGTTCGGTACCTCAGGCGTTGCCCAATCCACATCAATGAAATCACCATCAGGCGTATCCCAACGCTCACGGCGATAGACGACGTGAGGCTTTCGACAAAGCTTCGCCGCGACGATCGTTTGCATTTGAGCACCGACCGTCCAAGCGGGCGCTTGATAATCGGGCTTAACAATCGGCATCAGTCATTCTCCACTTTAATGGAAGGCATCTTAAGCGACATGTCCTTGGCAGTCTTCGCTATGCCGGCAGCCGCTTTGAGAGCGATTTCGCGATAAATACCGGCGACCATTCCCTCGGGATCCGCGGCAACCGTGGGCATTCCACCATCGGCTTGCTCCCGAATCTTGGCGTCAAGCGGCAACTGTCCAAGAACAGGGACTTGGTACGTCTCACTCATTCGTTTTGCTCCACCTTCGCCGAAGACATGCTCGACATGACCGCAATTGGGACAAACGAATAAAGACATATTCTCAACGATACCTAAAATCGGCACGTTGACCTTCTCAAACATTTTCAAACCCTTCTTGGCATCCAAAAGGGCGATATCTTGCGGGGTTGTCACCACCACGGCACCGGTCACGGGAACCGTTTGAGAAAGCGTTAATTGAATGTCCCCTGTTCCCGGCGGCATATCAATCACGAGATAATCCAAATCGTGCCAATTCGTTAAAGTGAGCAATTGAGTGAGCGCTTGAGCCACCAACGGACCACGCCAAATCATCGGTTCATCGGGATCGACCAAGAAGCCGATGGAATTAATTTCCAGGCCCAACGACTCGATCGGATTCATTTTTTGACCGTCATTGGTCATGGGGCGCCCCATGGCGCCAAGCATCATCGGCTGACTCGGACCGTAAATATCCGCATCGAGCACGCCCACCTTGGCGCCTTCTCGGGCAAGCGCCAAAGCCAAGTTGGCGGCGACCGTACTTTTACCCACTCCGCCCTTGCCGCTAGAGACTGCGATGATATTCTTCACATTGGGTAAAACTTTTAAAGTTCTTTGAACCGCGTGGGCAACGATTTTTTGTGTCACCTCAAGCTTTACATCAATGGACGCAGAAGACAACGCTTTACTTACACGATCTTTAATGGCCTCAAGTTCACGAACAGCCGGGTACCCCACCTCAATCAAAACCTCGTCACCCGCATCATTGACCTTCGCCATACGCGTTGTGACGTAATCGGCTTGCATCCAAGGGTCAACCACTTCTTTTAAGACTTCAAGTACTTTTTCTCTTTGAGTCACGACCATACTCCAACGCAATTTTTCTAATCAGATTTCGTCATTTTCCGATTTTTCCCCAATAACCTCAAGCGCAACTTGAACATTTTTGTTAAGGAAATTTTCTTATTGCACAACAAATCTTCAAAAAACTGACGCTGGATAGCACAAATTTTTAAGCGAAACAGCACGTTAGATCCGATGGCATTTGCTAAAATGATGAATTCTTAATTTGAAACTTCTTTTTGTACCGGTAATCATGCAAAAACGTCAAATCTTTGTCACGACCGCTTTGCCCTATGCCAACGGGCCATTCCACATCGGTCATATCATGGAATATATTCAAGCAGACATTTGGGTTCGCACGCAACGAATGTACGGCCATACGGTCTGCTTTGTCGGTGCCGATGACACGCACGGCGCGCCGATGATGATCGCCGCGCAAAAAGAAGGCGTTACTCCTCAAGAATTTGTCGCTCGCATCGCCGCCGGTCGTCAAGCCTATCTTGATGGTTTTCACATCAAATTCGACCACTGGTACTCTACCGATAGCACGGAAAATGTTGAACTTTCTCAAGACATTTATCGTCGCTTAAAAGCCGCCGGCCTCATCTACACGAAAGACATTGAACAGTTTTATGACCCGGTCAAAGGCATGTTCTTAGCCGACCGCTTCATCAAAGGAACGTGCCCGAAGTGCGGTGCTGAAGATCAGTACGGTGATAACTGTGAGAAATGCGGTGCGGTTTATGCCCCGACAGAACTCATCAATCCCTATTCCGCGCTTTCTGGCGCAACGCCTGAATTGCGCCATTCGACGCACTACTTCTTCCGTTTGTCCGATCCGGTTTGTGTGCAATTCTTAAAGGATTGGGTCAACGGCCAGGGTAAGAGCGGTGTTGATCGTGTTCAACCGGAAATTCGTGCCAAGGATGAGGAGTGGCTTGCTGACGGCAAACTCGGTGACTGGGATATTTCCCGTGACGCACCGTACTTCGGTATCCCGATTCCGGACGCTCCGGGTAAGTATTTCTACGTCTGGTTGGATGCGCCGGTGGGTTATCTCGCAAGCTTGAAGAACTATTCCGAAAAAATGGGATTTGACTTCTGGCGCTTCCTCAACGACGACAAAACCGAGCAAGTCCACTTTATCGGTAAAGACATTGTCTACTTCCACACGCTCTTTTGGCCAGCCATGCTCAATTTCGCAGGCCGTCCCTATCGCGTGCCCGACAACGTCTTTGTGCACGGTTTCATGACCGTGGACGGCCGCAAGATGAGTAAGAGCCGCGGCACCGGCATCAGCCCGATGAAGTATTTGGAATTGGGCATGAATCCGGAATGGTTGCGCTATTACCTGGCCGCCAAGATGGGCCCGACCAATGACGACGTGGATTTCAGCAAGGCGGACTTCATGGCCCGCGTCAACGCCGATTTGATCGGCAAGTACGTGAACATCGCAAGCCGCGCCGCGGGCTTCATTGTCAAGCGCTTTGACTCGCGCGTTGACGATTGCGTGGCCGATCACACGTTGATTAAAGTGTTGCGTAACGCTGTGGAAGGCATCGCAGCGCTTTACAACTTGCGTGAATACTCTCGCGCGCTTCGCGGCATCATGAGCATGACCGATACGGTCAATGAATACATCGATCGCGAAAAGCCTTGGGAATTAGCGAAGTCGGATGAGAACCGTGAAAAATTGCACGAAGTGTGTTCTGTCGCTTTGGAAGCGTTCCGCTTGCTCACGTTGATGCTCAAACCGGTCTTGCCAGCAACCGCTCAAAAAGTGGAAGAGTTCTTAAATTGCGGAGAACTCACCTGGGAAAGCGCCCTTCGCCCGCTCACCTCCGACATGCAGATCAAACCCTTCAAGCACTTGATGCAACGCTGCGACATGAAGCAGTTGGATGGTTTGATTCCGCCGGTGGTGGAAACAGTTAAACCGGTTGCTCCCTGCGGTGAGGAAATCGCCCCGCAAGTCACTATTGATGACTTCAATAAACTCGATCTTCGCATCGCCAAGATCGTCAAGTGCGAAGCCGTTGAAGGTTCAACCAAACTCTTGCGCCTTACGGTGGATATCGGCGAAGGCAAGACCCGCAATATCTTCTCCGGCATTAAGGCCTGGTTTGATCCGAAGGACTTGGAAGGCAAACTCACGGTAGTGATCGCCAATTTGGCTCCGAGAAAGATGAAATTTGGCGTCAGTGAGGGTATGCTTCTGTCCGCAAGCGATGCGGGCGAGAAATCCGGCCTCTTCCTCTTAGAAGCACAGGAAGGCGCCGTCCCCGGTATGCGTTTGCACTAAATAAGATTTGAGCTCATCGCTCTCGGCTTAAAAACAGTTGGCTTTTCGCCAACTGTTTTTACGTTATTTAACTCTTAACTTCTCTATTAATAAAAAATGAGCATTACCGAACGCTTGCGGCATGCCTTGGGCAATGTCCCTTTGGAACCGTTTCATCCGGCAAGCTTTGATCTCATCCATCATTACAACGGTCATATGTTGGCCCGCGATATCAGCGCGGGTCTTACGGTCGGCATGGTGGCCATGCCACTAGCCATGGCATTTGCCATCGCCTCCGGTGTCACACCGGAAGCCGGTCTTTACACCTCCATTATCGCAGGCCTACTGATTGCGCTTTTGGGTGGCTGCCGCGTGCAAATCGGTGGTCCGGCCGGTGCCTTCATCGTCATCATTTACGGCATCATTGCCGATTACGGTCTTGCCAATCTCATGATTGCGACGATCGGTAGCGGCATCTTGCTGTTCTTGATGGGGCTATTGAAAATCGGCAACCTCATTCGGTTTATTCCAGTCTCCATTGTGATCGGCTTCACAAACGGTATCGCTGTTTTGATCGCGCTTTCTCAGGTCAAGGACTTCCTTGGTTTGAGAATTGACAACATGCCGGCTGACTTTTTCGGTCAGATGCAGGCGATCTACACCCATATCGGCACGGTCAATTATTATGCGTTAGGTATCGCGCTCATCTCTTTCTTTGTGATTAAATTCTGGCCGAAAGATCTTTCCACACGGACTGCGCAATGGAAGCGTTGGGTTGCAAAAATTCCAGGTACGGTAGTCGTGTTGGTTTTCTCAACATTGGCCGTGAGCTCGTTTAACTTACCCGTGGAAACGATCGGCTCGAAATTCGGTGGCATTCCCCAAGCGTTACCTAGCATTCAGATGCCGGAATTAACTTGGTCACACATGCGTGGACTTTTCGCTCCGATGATCACGATCGCGCTTTTAGGCGCTATTGAATCCCTGCTTTGCGCTCGTGTGGCAGACGCATTAACCGATGATCGTCATAACCCCAATCAGGAATTGATGGGGCAAGGCATTGCCAACATGGTTGTTCCTTTCTTCGGTGGCATTCCTGCAACAGGCACGATTGCCCGTACGGTCACCAATATCAAGAGCGGCGCTGTCTCGCCGATTGCAGGCGTCGTGCATGCCATCACGCTATTAATTGTCGTGGTGGCAGCCGCGCCGCTCGCGTCCAACATTCCGTTGGCGGCCTTATCAGCCATTTTGTTCTCCGTGGCCTCCAACATGGGCAATTGGGCTGAATTTAAGCGCTTGCGCCGTATGACGATGTCGTATAAGGCGACGTTACTTTTGACCTTCTTCCTCACCGTTATTTTTGACTTAACGGTTGCCGTTGAAGTCGGTTTGGTGACCTCCTGCCTCTTCTTCTTATATCGGATGAATACGCTCACGAAGGTGACGCCGCTCACGCTTTCCGCGGACACACCGGCTGGCATCGAAGCATGGAATTTACAAGGTTCGCTTTTCTTCGGTTCCGTCTCCAAGCTTTCCCACGTGACCGATCCGAAGCGCATCACGGCTCACGATGCCAATCGAGTGATCATTTTTGATTGCACGCATTTGATGAACATTGATAATTCTGCCATGGATATCATCATGACCTATATGCGGGCGCTAAAACGCCGCAATTTTGAACTCATCATTTGCGGTGCGACGGATCACACATTACGTCAATTGCAACGCACCGGTATTGCTCAAACCTTAGGCAACAATATGACAAACGACTTGTTTGAAGCCGAGCGGTTGGCAAGAAAATTAATCCGAAACATTCAATAGAGCCATTTCTCTCTAACTGATGCCCGAAGCGGTTTTCCAACGGCTTCGGGCTTTTGTTAACCAATAAACCAAACACGTAAATACAATACCGATGACTCTAGGGTCAACCTTGGTCTCACCTTGTTTCAGCTACGAATACAAAAATCTGCTCACGTCCATAACTTGACAAAATTGTCAGACTGAGTTGAAACGTCCGATATGGCGCTCGACGATTGACTAGCCGATACTTCTACTCAAGCCTCTTTTTAACTTCATTTCTCTGGGGAAGAAAACATGCTTGAATCTCTTATGCCTTATCTGGCGATTGTGATCGTCATCTTAACGGGCTGGGGCATTGTCAAAAATCTTCAGGTCAACGTCCTCTTGCTCTTTTCGGGTCTGGCTTTAAATCTTTTGGCTGTGCTCGGTGGTGTTGACTCCATTTTGCCGCGAGGTGCGCACAGCACCGGTTGGGTGGGTTTTGACTTATTTGCTCAGCTAAGTGCTTTGTCACGCTCTCAGGTTGCCAGCACCGGCTTCATCATTTTGATTGCCGGTGGTTTTGCCGCTTACATGGACCAAATCGGTGCAAGTGACAAACTCGTCGCAACCTGCATGAAACCGCTTCAAAAACTCAAAAGCCCGTATTTGGTTTTGGGTGCTGTGTTTATTCTCGGTCACTTCTTGGGACTGGTTGTGACTTCTGCCGCTGGCCTAGCCATGCTATTGGCTGTGAGCGTTTATCCCCTTTTGCTCGGTATCGGCGTATCCGCTTTGTCAGCGGCGGCGGTAATCGGCTCGGTGCTGGTCTTTTCCTATGCCCCGTCAAGCGCCATTGCGGTATTAACCGCGAACACCGCAGGCGTTGACCCCATGGTTTACTTAATCCAACACCAATTGCCGGTTGCGATCCCCGCTGTTTTAGTCACAGTGGTATTGCACGTCATCGTTCAACAGTATTACGACAAAAAAGATGCGGCTGCGGGGCGCTTACCTCAAGTCTCCAATTTCGATGTCGCAAAGAAAAACGAAAAAGCTGAGAAACTTCCCGGCTACTACGCTTTGCTTCCGCTAGTTCCTTTGGTTTTGCTCTTTATCTTTAATAAGCTCGTCTATAAGACCATTGTGCTTGACGTGGCAACGGCCATGTTTATCGGCTGGGTGTTTGCCATTTTGGTTGACCTTGCCACACGTCGCGACTTGACGGTTGTGTTTAAAGATGGTGGTGCGATGTTTAAAGGCATGGGGCACATGCTCACAAGCGTCGTCGGTTTGATCTTTGTCGCCGCGCTCTTTGCCGCAGGTCTGCAAAACACAGGGCTTGTCGCCCTCTTGATTGACGCGGCCAAGAACGCCGGACTCGGCATGGCCGGTACCGGTATCGTGGTTTCCATTGTGATCGGTATTGTCACTGTGCTCACTGGCTCTGGCGTCGCCTCCTTCACGGGTCTTGTGCCGATTGCCCCGGCGGTTGCTGCCGGTTTGGGCGGTGATGCAATTGACCTTGCGATGATGATGCAATTAGCAAGCGAATTCTTGCGCCCGGTCTCCCCTGTTGCCGGTGTGATCATTATTGTGGCAGGCTTTGCGAACGCCAACCCATTGGCGGTCGTCCGACGCACACTCATCCCCTGCATGGGCGGTTTGATCGTTTCGCTACTCGTCACAATATTCTTCATGCTCTAACAACTTTTAGAGACTGAACTTTAAGCCGATGCCATTGGTGTCGGCTTTTTTTTTGCTCAAAATGAGTTCTTCTGAAATCGACCGGTCAAGGAGAGCCACACAGAGAGACACACAAGGTGCCGTCTCTCGTGCTTAATGGAATTCAATTCTGTCATCCATGCAAAAACTAGAAATATTTTTTGTATAGAGTTTGTGAAAGACTAAGGATGTTTGACTTGAGCGGAATGTTTTTGGTGCTTTTTCCAATCAACACGATATTTTTGTGCTAACTTGGATGAGTGCAGTCGTAGCAAATTTTCAGCGTTTGATGTTTCAGCATCGGCCTTGAAATTGAAACTACCGGTGATAACCGTTTCTTGGTCGATGATAATGACTTTGTTGTGATACAAAAAGTGTTCAGAATCGACAAAAACTGGCACATCTTGTTCAAGAAGCCACTTTTTTAAGCTCGTCTTGTATCGGCTTTTCTTTTTGTCCAACAGTACCAAAACGTCGATACCTCGCTTATGACCCAAACTCCCGTTAAAAATTATCAACTAGCGGGAGTTTGAGATCCGATTAAAGC
>URFF01000040.1 GCA_900546995.1 uncultured Sutterella sp. | reverse complement strand
CCCGCCTCTCCCCAGTACGTTGAATCACGTCCCCAGGTGTAATCAACAATTTGATCCGGAACGCTCATGTGTCCGGGGGCGTTATCAGCGGACATCCCGCCAACAGTACCGGTCGCCAAAATATGAGAAACCCCCAATGACTTCAATGCCCAAATTTGAGCCCGATACGGAACCTGATGAGGTGCGAAGCGATGGTCTTTCCCATGGCGATAAACCAAGGCAATTTCTTTACCTGCCCAATGACCGACGGTGACTTTCGCCTCGCCAAAGGGCGTTTGAAGTCCTTTTTCCGAGCAATGCTCAAGCTTTAAATCCTCAAATCCACTACCGACAATGATTCCGATCATTCTTGGATGTCCTCCAACTTAAGATTTAAAAAGCTCAGCATCTCACTTTCATCAATGATGGCGACGCCCAATGACTGAGCTTTCTCCAATTTACTGCCCGCCTCGTCACCGGCAACCACATAGCTCGTTTTTTTACTAACCGATGAGGCCACTTTAGCGCCTTGAGCTAACAATAAAGCCTTGGCTTTTTCTCTACCCAAATGAGGTAATGTCCCCGTCAATACGAAGGTTTTACCGGCAACAAAAGACTCTCGGACCACTTGACTCGGTGTCGGCCAATGAATACCCCTATCCAAAAGGGCATGAATAACCGTCTGATTATGCGGTTCGCTAAAGAAAGAGTGAATCGACTGCGCGATAACCATCCCGACGTCATTGACCAGACACAAGGCCTCAACATCGGCAGCCATCATCGCCTCAAGCGTTCCGAAGTGCAACGCCAAGTCCCTTGCCGTGCTTTCCCCGACATGACGAATACCCAGTGCATAAATAAACCGCGCCAAGGTCGTTTCCCGACTTTTATCGATAGCCGCAATCAAATTCTCCGCGCTCTTTTTCCCAAAGCGCTCAAGTTCAATCAGATCTTCAACGCGCAATTTATAAAGATCGGCCGGCGTATTGATTAGTGACGCTTCCAGGAGTTGATCAATCACTTTTTCACCCAACCCATCAATATTCAAGGCCAAACGTGAAGCGAAATGAACCAATGCCTGCTTGCGCTGAGCCGGACAAAACAGTCCCCCTGTGCAGCGCGTATCCTTTTCTTCCTCGTCTCGGAAGGTTTCCGAACCGCAGATCGGACAACGAGTAGGCATGACAAAATCACGCTCTGTGCCCCGGCGGCGCTCAGGCAATACACGAACGATTTCCGGAATCACGTCGCCGGCTCGACGCACAACCACGCTATCACCGATTTTGAGCCCTAACTCCGCAATAAAATCTTCATTGTGCAGTGTTGCATTGGAAATCGTCACGCCCCCCACAAAAACGGGCGTCAACCGCGCAACCGGCGTTAACTTACCGGTTCGTCCAACCTGAACATCAATGTCTTGCACCGTCGTCACCGCTTCCTCGGGCGGGTATTTATGCGCACAAGCCCAACGCGGTTCTCGTGAGATAAATCCCAACTCATTTTGCAAAGTCAGGCTGTTGACTTTATAGACAACGCCATCAATTTCAAAAGGTAGCGTCTGCCGAATACTGCGAACCCAATCATGAAACTCAGCCAACGCCTTCCAGCCTGAAACAACCCGGCGCTCTTTGGCGACCGGGAATCCCCACTTGGCCAACGTGTCCAAAATGCCAGAATGTGTTAAAGCGATCGGGTGACTGACCTCACCCAATCCATAAGCATAAAAGGACAGCTTGCGACGAGCTGTCACCTTGGGATCTAACTGGCGCAAGAAACCGGCGGCTGCATTACGGGGATTCACAAATGGTTTAAGTCCTTCAAGCCGCTGCTCATCATTAATGCGTTCAAAATCGGCTTTGTGCATGATGACTTCACCACGCACTTCTAAAACGTCAGGAACCTCGGCCTGCAGGCGAAGCGGAATGGTTCGAATCGTTTTAACGTTGGCCGTCACATCTTCCCCAACGATACCGTCTCCCCGAGTGGCAGCAGAGACCAATTCGCCGTGCTCATAGCGCAGATTGATTGCCAAACCGTCAAACTTCAGTTCAGCGTCATACTCCACTTCCTCGCCCTCAGGCAAAGACAACGCTTTTTTTACACGCTCATCAAAGGCTTGAGCACCGGTCGCCTCAAAATCGGTTTCTGTATGAATACTGAGCATCGGTACCGCGTGAGTGATCTTTTTCAAATCACTGCGAGCTTCACCGCCGACGCGAACCGTGGGCGAATTCGGCGTTTTCAAACTCGGGTATTTCGCCTCAATATCAGATAATTCCCGAAAAGCCTTGTCGTATTCGCTATCCGGAACCGACGGATTATCCAAAACGTAGTACTCGTAATTCCATTTTTCCAAATCACGGCGTAGGACTTCAGCACGTGCTTGTGCTTCGGTCATTTCCTCATTTGTCGGCGTAATATCGGAAAAGAGCTCACCGGTTAAATTGTCAAATAAAGCGTCTTGTTTCATAGAAAGCGAAATAAGAAATTCGTCACACAAAAAGGCGGAATGAACCTTTAGCTTATCCGCCCAGTCGAAAAGAGCGGTCTATTTCAGACCGCTCAAAGTTTTACTGTGCTGAATCTCTTGTAAAGAGAATTCTGGCTCGTGGGCTGCCCGGTTCAATCTCGGCTTGAATCATCTGCTTGTAATAAAGCTCAAGCTGTTTATTGATGGCCTGGGCCGCTTCGGTATTAATCGGAGCATCGGTAGCATCTTGCATTTGCAAGTGCAATCGAGCACACAAGTCATTGGCAACGCTAAACAGTTTATGCAGCGGGCGGCTATTGGGACGCGCAAGCGGCGCATCCAACGACAACGTCAAATAGCGTCGATCAAACTGGTCTTGCGTCAAAAAGATCGTGGCGTTTGAAATGTCCTGAACCGTCCCCAAGAAATAGCGCATGGGATTAAGTTGCATAAAACCGGCCAAACGAGCGGCTTCTGCCACTTCAGGTGGAGGCAGGGGTTCACGCGCAGCCAAGATAAAGGATAACTGAATATCAAAGCTCTTGATGGTTTCATGCAAGCGCTTGGCCCGAGCGACGATATCTTGTGCCGCCTCAGTGTCGTTATCGGCATCCAACGCAATACCGGCTTGCTGAATGGCCACGCAGAAACGACTCGCGTCCATTTCATTGATATAGCTTAACCGCGTTGCCAAAAGCAGTACCACGGCCATCTCAGTGTAGCGACCTTCTGCAACCGGCAAATACCAACGATTGTTATCCACTCGACGAACGTAAATACGAATCGGCAATTTCAGTTTCTGCAGATTGGCCGCCATTTCGAGCATTCGCTCACCGGCAATCGGGCGCACTGACTGAATCAACCCAACCGTCTCCGTTAACTCATCGGCTTCAAAATTAATCAACCCTTCTTTCGGGAATAATTTCATCGGGGGCTGTTTTTCGATTTCAGGCGACTGTTCCGGTTTTACAACACGATCGGCCTGAACCGTTTTTTCTGTGGACTGTTCAACGGGCTTTTGCACTTGAATAGGTTGAGGATTCGATGGCTTAATTTCCGTTTTCGGAACCTCCGGTGCTTTTTTCGGTTCAGCAGGCAACGGTTCAGACACCAAATCAAATGGGACTTCCACGGTTTCGGGCTGGGTGACTGGCTTTTCAAGAACCGGCTCAGGGGCCAACATCACCTCGGGCGTTTTTTCCGAACTTTTCAACTCAATTTGTTCGGACGGCTTTGATGTCGGTTCATTAACAATGCTCACTTGCGGAGAAACTTCAGAATTGGTTTGCCGAGGCAACGCACCGGGCCTCATTTTTTCATACATTTTTTTAGATTCTTGAGCCAAACCCACGCGCGAATTCTGCGCTTTTTTCTGTTCCATACGGGACCATAAAAATAAGGCCACGAGGATGATCGCCGCACCGATCACCAGAAAAAGAACCATCTCGTTCATAAAAGCTCCAAAAAGCAAGCACTTAGACAACCCGTTACAGCCTTGCCACAAGAACCGTCACAGTATCTGAAATTTCACATCTGAACGGTATATTTTACGCACAAACGAGGCTTTGTTGAAGACGTTAACTCAGTGAAAGCCGTCAAAATTTTTTTGCACGTGTTTTCAAAAACACCGCCTATGCTTTTAGGAAAGTTAAAGCAACTTTTGCGTAAAGTTCCGCCCCGCGAATCAACATGGACTCATCAACCCGATAGCACCCGGAGTGTTGCGGGTGGACGGCTCCACAGGCTTCGTTACGAACACCAAAAAGGGCCATGACGCCGGGGACCTTCTGCTCGAAATAAGCGAAATCTTCAGCGACCATCGTCAAAGGATAGTCCACACAGGCCTCTTGCCCTAAAACCTCGCGAGCACAGGATTGCACCAATTGAGCCATCGCCCGATCGTTAATCACCGGCGGCACCAATGCGTCGTATGTGAGCTCGGCCTGTCCTTTTAACGCTAAAGCCGTTTGCGTAGCGATCCGGCCAATCATTTCCGGGAATTGCTCACGAACCTCATTGGAAAAACAACGGGTGGTGCCGGTCAAACGCCCCGAACCCGCTACCACATTCCAACGAGTGCCGGCCTCGATCGTGCCGACAGTCACCACCGCTGTCTCCACTGGCGAAATTTCCCGACTCACCACGGTTTGAAGGTTTTGAACAATAGCCGAACAAATTACAGCGGCATCGGTACAAACATGAGGCATCGCGCCATGACCACCCACGCCCTTGACGTCGATACTAAAACGATCACCGGAAGCCATCGCCGCACCTTCTCGCACGGAAATCGTTCCCGCTTGCAAATCTGACCATACATGCATGGAAAAGGCGGCATCGACGCCATCAAGTACGCCGTCTTCAATCATTGATTTGGCACCGATTCCCATTTCTTCTGCCGGCTGAAACGCCAGCACCACTGTTCCATCAAACTCGGTTTTGAGTTCATTGAGCATCGCCGCCGAGGTTAAAAGCATGGACATATGGCAATCGTGACCGCAAGCATGCATAACCCCGGAATTGTGACTGGCAAACGTTTCTCCGGTTTCTTCTTTGACACTTAAGGCATCCATATCGGCCCGAAGCAAAATACTTTTGCCGGGCTTTCGTCCTTGAATCTTTGCAACGATACCGGTTTGCAGACCGCAGTCCCGCCAAGCGATGCCCATGCGATCAAGCTCCGCTTTAATGTGCGCCGAAGTCTCAAATTCTTTCGTGCTGACTTCCGGGTTTTGATGAAACCAACGACGTTGCTCGATCTGATAGTTCGCGTACTTTTCACATAACTCGTTTAAATTCATTTAAAACTTCCTTAAAAAGTAAGCCGACTCGCAAACGAAATCGGCTGATTCTTTAACTTTTTGTTTTCTGAACATACTGCTCGGCTTCAGCGATATCAACGCTCACGACACGGGAAACCCCCGGTTCTTTCATCGTCACACCGATTAACTGATTGGTATGTTCCATCGTCACTCGATGGTGAGTAATCATCATAAATTGCGTGTTCTCGCTCATTGCCCCAACCAACCGGGATAGTCGTTCCTGATTGGCTTCATCAAGTGGCGCATCAATTTCGTCAAGCAAGCAAAACGGTGCCGGGTTCAACGTGAAAAACGCGAAAACCAACGCAATGGCTGTAAGCGTCAATTCACCGCCCGAAAGCTGTCGAATCGAATGGTTATGCTTACCCGGAGGATTCGCGTACATTTCGATACCGGCTTCCAGCGCATCGTCAGAAGTCATCTCGAGCCGAGCGTGCCCCCCTTGAAACAGCTGAGTGAACTTTTGATTAAAAGCCTCATTGACCCGATTAAAAGTGTCTTTTAAAAGCGCTCGTGTTTCCTGGTCGATTTTCTTAATCGCTGCTTCAATCGTCACAATCGCTTCATTTAAATCCGCCACCTCACGATCAATTCGTTCGACTTCTTGTGTCTGAATCTCCAATTGTTGTAAGGCCGCATGATTGACTGCGCCAAGGGCTGCGATTTCTTTGGCCGTTTTTTCAACCTCAAGGCGCAAAGCATTTAATTTTGGATGCTCCAACTCATAACGCTCGCGCAGTGCGGTTTCATCGCACTGCATTTCATCCAAGCGTCCCTTAACCGTTGCAAAATCCACTTCATATTGACGACGCTTGACAAAAAAATCCCCAATACGGTTCTGCTCAATGGCTTTTTGTTCCTCTAACTGCCCCAGACCGACCTCAACCTCCTTGGCTTCACGGTCAAGCTCGGCTTGAATTTTCTCTGCTTCGGATAGATCAGCTTGAGCTTGTTCGCGCTTTTGCAACAAGACTTTCAAACCCTCTCGCTCGCTATCTTCATCCAGCACTTCAAGCGACGCTTTAATCGCAGTGATCTTTCCACGCAATTCTTCCTGTTCGTTTTGCGCCAACATCTGAGCGCGTTGCGCCTCATTGAGACGTTCAGTCAATGTTTTAAGGGCTAACTCAACTTCGCGTTGAGTGTAAGAAAACACGTTATAGTCTTGCTCGGCCCGACGCGCGTCTTCCTGAGCGTTTTCCCAACTCATACAGGCTTCTTCCGCTCGCTGTTGGCGCAGTGATAATTGTTCATCCAACTCACCGAACCGACCATCGGCCTCTTCGAGTGCGGCCGAGGTTTCTTCTAGTTGCGTTTGAGTGTCTTCAATCCAAGTTTGCAGCTCTTCGGCACGGGCTTTATACGCTTGTATAGCCGCCGTCATACGAGTCAACTCAAGTGCCGACTGACTTTCCTGACGTCGAACATTTTCATAGCGAGACTGAATATCCCGTAGATTTTGAGCCAAATCGGCTTGGCGTAATCGTTCTTCACCCAATTGTTTTTCGGTTGATTCAATCTCAACTCTGACTGACGCTTCCTCACTTTGCAGTTTTTCAATCTCAGCTCGACGAGACAAAACCCCTGAAGATTCATCGTCGGCCCAAAAAGTGATGCTTGCCGCGTCAACGACATGACCTTGTGGTGTCACAAAATAGCAGCCTGTCGGTAATTGAGAACGATTTTTCAGCGCCTCAGACAAAGAAGAGGCTAAACAGCACTTGGAAAGCCACTGAAAAAGAACCGGCCTAACGCCGTAAGCGCTGTCGCTTAGCGTGACTTTCTCCGTTAGCCTCGGAAAATCATCACCTGTTTGAACTTCCGGTTCGCTTTCCGAGGTTGAGAAAAAAGTCATTTTCCCCGGGGGTGGAGTCAACGCAAAGGCGCTTGCCATCTCCAATCGAGAAATGCCAAGCGCATTGACTCGCTCTCGTAAAACCGCTTCAAGCGCTCTAGCCCAATCAGGATCGACATGAATCCATTCATACAGACGCTTCATCGAATCAAGCCCTTGAGCACTTAACCACTCGGAGAGACGATTGCCGCTAAGCGCTTTTTGCTCCAACTCGTGAAGCGTGGTTAAACGGACCGTTTGCGCCGTATGTTTTTGCTGTTTTTCGTGCAATTGCGCTTGCAATTGGCTAAAACGATCGCGCGCTTGCTCGGAAACGTCCTGTATTTCCTCCCTTTGAGCAAGCAACGTCTCGCACTCTTCGTGCAAAGCGGCCACATCCTCTTGAAGTTGCCTGTGTTGATCCTCATCCGGGGCAGATGTTTGTGAGGCTTCACGGCGATATTTTTCCAATTGAGCCGATAATGTTTCGCGCGATTTGGATAACTGTGCGATTTCCAATGAGAGCGTTCTGGACTGTCCTTCCAATGCCTGCGCCTCTTGCCGGGAAGTCTCATACGTGTTCTTTGCGTTTTGCGCTTTATCTGAAGCCAATTGTCTTGCTTCATCTAAAATGGCTTCCCGTTCTTGGGCACTTGCCAAAACGTCCTCTTTTTCCTCACGCTCTTTAATGATTGTATGAATACGTTCCGATTGCTTCTTGATTTCGTCGCCGCGAGCCACAAGCATTGAACTGTAACTTTCCACTTGCGTCTGCATCAGTGCTCTGCGCTCGATAATCGAACGAATATTGCCTTCAACCGATGAAATCGATTTATCCACTTCGGCTAAAGACTGAGTTCGCCCGAGAACAGCGATATTCGCATCATTTAAGCGATCACGCAATTGTCCCAATCGCTCTCGTTCATGCCGGACGGATTCATCTTTTTCTGAAATTTGCGACTGTGATTGAGCAATTTGCACATTAATGCGATCAATCGCATTTTGTGCTTCCAACATCTGAACAAACCACCAAAGCGATTCTTTTTGAGCTCTCTCTTGATCCAATTGCTGATATTTCAGTGCGACTTCCGCTTCCTTTTGAAGGCGAGCAAGCGATTCGCGGCGTGTGACCTGCAAGTCACTGACACGCTCAAGATTGGCTCGGGTACTAGCTAATTTTGATTCGGCCTCTTTTCGACGCTTCTTATATTTCGAAACCCCGGCGGCCTCCTCCAAGTATTCACGTCGCTTTTCAGGCGAGTCCTTTGCAAACTCGGTCACCATTCCCTGACTGATGATGGCGTACGAGTTGGCGCCCAACCCCGTCCCCATGAAAAGATCACGGATATCCGTTGCGCGAACCTGCTGATTATTGATGAGGTAAGAGCTTGTGTTATCGCGAGTTAAAACCCGTTTGACTGAAATTTCACTGTAAGTCCCCCAGGGGCCGGGAATTGAACCATCACTGTTGTCAAAAACCAGCTCAACCATCGCGCGACCTGCCGGTTTACGGTTATCTGAACCGGCAAAAATCAATTCGCCCATGCTCTTACAACGAAGGTCGCTCGCTTTGCCCTCACCCAATGCCCACTGAACAGCCTCAATGACATTGGATTTACCACAACCGTTGGGACCAACGATACCCACAATTGAAGACGGCACTTCAATCGTTGTTAGGTCTGCAAAAGATTTGAAACCGCTGATGCGGATTTGACGAAGACGCACAGTTTTCCTTCAGTTAAAACGAAAAACGGGCCGTCTCGACCCGTTCTCCTTATGAAATCGTTTCTTAACGCTTAAGCAATCCGATATTAAGCGAAGATCGAAATTTTCTCAATGATTAGTGTTGACGACGATCTCGATCGGTTTCAGGTCCCGGATCGGCTTCCAGGAAATCATCGTTGTAATCAATACGCCACGAACGATAGTAACACCACATGCGGAAGAAACAGATAAACAATGATCCAATCCAAATACTGAGCGTATTGTCCACACCAAGTTCAATCAAGAGGATATATAACCAACAACCGGCAAAGGCCACCGACCCATAAGGCTGATGGTCATAAATGAGAGAGGGCTTCACATTTAAAAACGCGTCACGGCACAACCCGCCGAACACACCGGTTGCGACGCCGCACAACACCGCCGGCAGATACGGGACATCAAGATGAACACCATGGCTGGTACCGACCGCAGAGAAAAAGCCCAAACCGATGGCATCACTCCAGACAAAAACATCGTAAGAAAGGTGCTTTTTATAAAACTTAAAAAGCATCGGCGTGAAAATGGTAATAAAGAGAACCAACCAAACCAATTCCTGATTTGCGATCCAATACATTGGGCGGCGGTCGATGAGAAGGTCACGCATAATCCCACCGCCGAAAGCCGTCGAGAAAGCCAAAACGAAAATACCAACCGGGTCGCACTTTTTGCGAATACCCACTAGAACGCCAGCGAATGCAAATGCGACAATACCGATAACGTCTGTCAGGTAAAGTAAATCCACCTTGTCATAGAAAGCTTGCAATGAAGCTTGAATTGAAGAGGCGATATCCATGAGAAATCCGTTTGATGAGTTTAAATCTTAAAATGCCCCGTATTGTAAAAAAGTTTGTCTTTTTACTCAAACAGAATCTCCCGAAAAAACTCTACAATTGACCGAATTCAAAAGGAGTCGAAATGCAGTTTGTCGTCAAAAAATTTTCAGAACTAACGACTGAAGAACTTTTTCAAATCTACAAAGTTCGCGTCGCGGTTTTTGTTGTGGAACAGCAATGTGCGTATCAGGAAGTTGACGATCTGGATCCTGTCGCTTTGCATTGCTACTTCAAAGAAAATGGTGAGATCACTGCCTACCTGAGGCTCATTCCCCAAGGTGAGTTAGCTCAAGAAGTGACATTAGGTCGAGTACTCTCTGTCCGGCGTGGCCAAGGACTTGGGCGCCAAATCATTCAACAAGGGATTGAGCTTGCCCAAAGTCGCTGCCAAGCTCATTCCATTGTGCTTGAAGCGCAATGTTATGTTCGAGCTCTATATGAATCATTGGGCTTTGAAGCGGTCTCTGAGGAATTTCTGCTTGACGGCATTCCGCACATTAAGATGCGGCTTAATCTGCAAAATTGTCCGAAACGTCATTGATCAAGACAAAAGCTGCATTCTGATTTCTGAAAAAGCCCACCGACAAACGCCGATGGGCTTTCTGAGTAGAAGATCTATTCGGACTAGAGGTCAATATCCACTAACTCATAATGATCACAACCCATACCAAGCTCATGCATATATGACAATTGGCGCAAACCGTGACGAGACTCAATCCGTTCAACCAAATCGTGATTGAGCTTATCACCTAAGGAGTACACCAAATCGACACTGGCCTGGTCAATGGCCAGCAAATCAGTCGATGCAACAATGCCGATATCCGGAATGGTCGGTTCAGCCGCAGACAAGCCGGCGCAGTCACAATCGACGGACATACGGCGCATGACATTAATAAAGACAATGTTCTTGCCAAAATGGTCAATCACGGCCTTTGCAGATTCAGCCATGTTTTCCATCAATTGTTCTTTGGCAGGCCACTTGTCCCAAGGTAAATTAACGTCACTCACACCATGGACTTGTTGCTTACCGATCTTTCCATCAGCACAACCGATGGCGATATTTTTCATCGAGCCACCGAAGCCTCCCATGGCATGTCCCTTAAAGTGGGTCAAAACCACCATGGAATCGTAATTGACGATATTTTTCCCCATGGAGATTTCTTTAAAGTGATGCCCACCCTTGACAGGTAACATCACCGTCCCTTCGGCATCCATGATATCCACCGGGCAGAACGTCCAACCGTTGACTTGCAATGTCTTCAAATGCTTTTCTGTCGTATCACGATCGCCCTCATACAAGGTATTGGTTTCGACAATCGTGCTATTGGGAATCTTCGATTGGAACGCCTGAACCATATCCCGAGGCAAAATGTTCGGGCCATGTTGCTCGCCGGTATGCAATTTAATGGCGACTTTGCCCTTGATTTCTTCGTTAATCAAGGCATAAAGCTTATTGAGATGTTCGGCGTCAATGTGCCGAGTAAAAAAGACTTTAGCCTTTTTGCCGGTAAAGTCCGATCCCACTTTCTTGCAACCCACAACAGGCGCTTGGGCTTGTGTGGTTGCCGCGTTAGCCAAGGCACTCATCACAGCGCCGGCCACCAGACCACCGGCTGCTTTCAAGAATGCACCACGAGTACATTTAAATTCCGCCATAGTGAACCCCTTAAATGAGTTTTTCGATATACGGAAAAATTGTAGCTGTTAGCCCTTGGCAAAATTTGCCTAAAAATCTCAACAAGTCACACAAACGACTTATTTTTTGACCGTTACGGCATGTTTCAGACGCAAAGCGTCAATACCCATCGCATCGTAGCGTTCAAACGGTTGATGAATCCAAGGGTTATCTTCCAAGTATTCCACATAAAAATCCGGCTTTAAGACCGAACAAGCCTTCCACCACAATACGGCGACCTTCACATCGGTAATGGCCGGATAGGCTTTCTTCAAGTGTTCAATCACCTTAACGACGGTTTTACCTGAATCAACCATGTCATCAACCAGTAAGAGCCGTCCAGAAATTTCTCCACCCGTTTTTGTAATGAAGGAAGCGATATCCAAATCCCCTTGAACCTTGCCGGCAGCCTCACGATATGAACTTGTCGCCAAGATGGCAAGCGGCATATCGTAAACACGGGAAAAAATGTCCCCTACTCTCATGCCACCGCGGGCTAAGCAAAGAATCGTGTCGAAGTGATACCCCGCACGATCCACATTGAGGATCAGCTGCTCGATTAAGTCGTCGTAATGTTCTTGAGTCACATGAAGGTGGCGAATCATAAAAAAAACTCGGGGCGGTATTGCCGCCCCGATCCTTGTTTAAGTCAGTTAGAGAGCGAAGGGGTTGTTTAACATAATGGTTTGAGAACGATCCGGCCCCGTCGATACAACAGCGATCGGACAACCAGCGACCTCTTCAAGGCGCTTCAAGTAGCGTTTAGCCGATTCAGGCAATTGCTCCCAACTCGTCACACCGTAAGTGCTTTCTTTCCAACCCGGGAAATCTTCATAGATGACTTCGCACTGCGCACAGGCTTCCGCACCGTAGGGCATGACGTCAACCGTTTCGCCTTGATACTTATAACCCACACCGAGACGAACCGTTTCCAAGCCATCCAACACGTCCAATTTCATGACGGCCAGGCCACGCAGACCGTTAATTTGCACCGCACGACGCATGGCAGCGCCATCAAACCAACCGCAACGACGCGGGCGACCGGTCACCGCACCGTATTCATAGCCCTTGTCACGCAAATGTTGTCCGATTTCATTATGAAGCTCGGTCGGGAAAGGACCTTCACCCACACGGGTGCAGTAGGCTTTGGTGATACCCAAGACGTAATCAATGCGGTGAGCGCCCACACCGGCACCAGAACAAACGGCGCCGGCCACGGTATTGGAACTCGTCACGTACGGATACGTTCCGTGATCGATATCCAGCATAGAACCCTGAGCCCCTTCAAAGAGGAAGGACTTGCCTTCATCCATGAGCTTATTGATCGTATAGGAAACATCGGTGAGCATCGGTTTGATGCGCGGGGCAAATGCCAATGTTTCATCAATGACCTTGTTGACATCGAGCGCTTCGGCACCCAACAACTTCGTCAACTCAAAATTGTGGTACTCCATCACGTCACGAACGCGTTCAATGAAAAACTTTTCATTGAAAAGGTCGGCCACACGAACGCCACGACGAGCGACTTTGTCTTCATAAGTCGGTCCGATACCACGACCAGTTGTACCGATCTTCTTGGCACCGGCAGCCGCTTCACGCGCATGGTCCAACGCGATGTGATAAGGCATCACCAACGGTGCGTTGCCGGAAACGCGAATGCGATGCTCCGCTTCACAGCCGTGGTTTCTTAATTGTTCAATTTCACCGAAGAAAGCTTCGGGGCAAAAAACGATGCCGTTACCAAGATAGCAGGTCATCGTCGGATGCATGATGCCTGATGGAATCAAACGAAGAATCGTTTTGTGACCATTGATCACTAAGGTGTGGCCTGCATTATGGCCGCCGTTAAAACGCACGACTCCATCCACCTTTTCGGTGAGCCAGTCCACAATCTTGCCTTTGCCCTCGTCACCCCATTGGGCGCCGACCACGACAACATTCTTAGCCATTGTTTTATCCCTGAAATAAGCAATAAAAACTTGAAAACGGCAATGAAACGGTTCATTGCACACGCAACCGTCTTATTATCGCCGAGTTTCAGATTTTTTTGTAGTCTATATCGTGTAAGTTTCGCCCTCAAGTATAATTTTCCGGCTTCTTGATGAGTTTTCTATAATGCGAACGATTCGTTTACTTTACCCTGATTGGCTCAGCGGCGGGCTGGAAACGTATTATTTTGGTGCCAACCTTCTGCAGCACATTTTGCCTGACAATCCCAACCAACCTTTGGTTAAAGTCGATATTAAAGCGCCTGACGGATCAACCAGAGAAATTGAAGACGGTATTGTTGGTAAATCAGAAGTTCTTGCCGGAATTCAGGCCGCACAAGAAGTTATCGCTCAAAACCATCCTGATCGGATCATTACGCTGGGCGGTAACTGTTTAGTCTCTCAAGCCCCCTTTGATTATCTGCACGGACTCTACCCCAATACCGGCATCATTTGGATTGACGCCCATCCGGACGTTTCCATGGCCAAAGACGACTACCCCAATGCTCATGCCATGGTACTGGGAGCCTTATTGGGCAAAGGCGAAAAAGCTTTGGTCGATACACTTTGCAATCCCCCATTTAAACCCAATGAACTTTTATATGTCGGGTTACAGGGATTGCATGATTATCAGGCCCAGTTTTTGGACCGTTTGGGTGTGAATTACAAAATTCAGACGGATGATTTTGTGAGCAATAAGGAAATCGAAACTTTTGTTAAACGGTTTGATCACATCCTGGTGCATCTTGATATTGATGTTTTGGATCCGAAAGAATTCCATTCGACCTATTTTGCCAACCCCGAACTCGTCGGTGATGGATCCGGCGGTGGCAAGATGCGTCTGGCTGAACTCGGTAAGATTCTTCAAATCATCAACCAAAACTCAAGTGTTGTTGGAATGACAATCGCCGAATATCTTCCTTTTGACGAAGAGCGACTTCATAAGATGTTTCTCTCTTTAGACCTCTTAACAAAGTAAGGGAACAACTCGTTATGCCGGTTTTAATGCCTGAACCCCAAAATACATTGTTAGGTAAAGATACGGTTTACAGCGACCGTTACAACCCAGATTTACTTCAACCCATTGCTCGCTCTTTAGGTCGAAATGCCATCGGTGATCATCAATTCCGAGGAGTCGATATTTGGCGTCTCTATGAGTTATCGTGGCTGAATGCGCAAGGCATTCCTCAAACAGCGATTGCCGAACTAGCCGTACCGGCCTCAACAGAATCCATTGTGGAATCCAAGTCTTTGAAACTTTACGCGGGCTCTTTCGCCATGACTCGTCTTGGTTCCAAAGAGGAGGTTGCCAACCGCATTTCACAAGATCTTTCCGATCGGTTGGGAGGTGCTGTTAAAGTCACTCTTTATCGTATTGATGAATACCGAGAAAAATTACAAATGATGCCGGGGCTTTCCCTTGATGACTTGGTATTGGATGAGGGAGAAAATATCCAGACCTATGAAACGGAGCCGGCTTTTCTCGTTTTTGATGAAAACGACACGACAGTGGTGAAAAAAACATTTTCAACCACCGTTTTCAGATCACTCTGCCCTGTCACTGGTCAACCGGATTTGGCAGCCGTTAAGATTGATTATGAAGGCCGAGCGATCGATCCAAAGGGGCTTTTAAAATATCTGGTTTCTTACCGCTGCCATCGAGGTTTTCATGAGCAATGCGTCGAGCAGATCTTTCATGATCTGAGAGATGCGTTCAACCCACGATCCCTTGAAGTTTATGCGTGCTTCACACGCCGAGGAGGCATTGATATCAATCCATTTCGCTCCTCTTGGCGTGACGCTCCCGAAGAAAGCATTCGAGAAAAACGCCAGTAACAAAAACCCGCGAATTTCGCGGGCTTTTTGTTTGAACTGAAAATCAAATCGTTACTAGCCAGATCACTCCGACACCAACAAGAAGTAATCCGAGACCGATTCTGCGAACGGTTTCAGGCCGCGCAACCCGTCCAATTTCCCGAACAGACTCAAGCCATTTTCCCGGTGCCACAAATGGAATGAGTCCTTCGAAAATGCAGAAAAGCGCTAGCGCTAAAATCCAAACCGTCACAGTCATTGCTTTTTGGGATCCTTCATGTACTTGAAGAAGTCCGAAGAGGGATCCACAACCATCACATCGTTTTTCTCAGCAAAACTTGAGCGGTAAGCCTCAATGTTACGATAAAAACGCGCGAATTCCGGATCTCGAGAGAAGGCTTCCGCATAAGTCGCGTTAGCTTGAGCATCCCCTTCGCCCCGAACTTCCTGAGCTTTGCGATAGGCTTCAGCTAAAATCACTTCGCGTTGACGGTCTGCATCGGCACGAATCTTTTCGGCTTGAGCAGCACCGGTTGAGCGTTCTTCAGAGGCCACACGCTTACGTTCGGCCTCCATTCGGCGATAGACGGATTCGGAAATCTCAGGCGTAAAGTCCACGCGCTTAAGCCGCACATCAACCACTTCAACACCGATATCGCTTACGCGAGCTTGCAGTCCGTTGCGGATTTCTTGCATGGCCTTATCACGCTCACGAGAAGTGATTTCGTTGACCGTGCGTTTATTGACCGTTTGGTTCAAAGCGTCACGCAATAAAGCGGAGATTCGGTCGTTGGCAGCACGTTCATTACCCTGGAAAGAAACCCAATAGCGACGCGCGTCGGCAATGCGCCACTTCACAAAGGAATCGATCATCAGGTTTTTCTTTTCGCTCGTTTGAACGAGATCAGCCGTCGGCGCATCCAATGTCAAAATACGCTTATCCAAGTACACAATATTTTGCAAAGGCGGCGGCAATTTAAAATGAAGCCCCGGCTCGGATTGCACTTCCTTTAATTCACCGAGCGCAAACACCAATGCGTGCTCACGTTCGCCAACTGTGTATACGCAAAGCTTCGCGCCCACTAACACCACAGCAGCGGCAAGTACTATAGTAGATAACTTATTCATGTGAATTCATCCCCTTAGCGGCTACGACGCAATGTTCGAAGGTCTGCATAGTCATTGGCAGAATTTTGAACAGTGTTGTTCGTCGTGCTTGCCTGATTGGTCGTTGTGGTATTGGACGAAGAATTCGTCGAAGACGCTGCTAACGCATCCTGAGCAGCGGCCTCCCCTTGTAAGCGATTGCGCTCCATCAACTTATCAAAAGGCAGATACAAAAGATTGTTACCATCCTTCGTATCCACATACACCTTGGTTGTAGACCGCATGACCTGTTGCATCATGTCAACATACATACGATCGCGTGTGACCTGAGGCGCCTTTTGATACTGGGCCAAAATTTGTTTAAATCGCTCGGCGTCACCGGCAGCC
>URFF01000039.1 GCA_900546995.1 uncultured Sutterella sp. | reverse complement strand
ATGGTGAACTCCTATTAGATTTCGCCGCGGGCGCGGAGGTCCGCTAAGACCGCATCAATACCAAGCTTATCCACCGTACGGAGACCTGCCGCCGTCAAACGCAAACGAACCCAGCGGTTTTCGCTTTCAACCCAGAAACGACGATATTGAAGGTTGGGCATGAAGCGACGCTTCGTTTTGTTGTTTGCGTGAGAGACGCGGTGGCCGACCATCGGCGCCTTGCCGGTGACTTGACACACTCGTGCCATCGCTAACTCCAGTAAAAAATTTGAAACAAAAACAACCCTGCCGAAGCTCGAAAATCGACCTCGGCGGGTCAACGGTATCGAGCATTATACCCACAACACTACCTCGACGCAAATCTCATGCTCGATTGATCTGAGTAGCTGGCAAACCGTTATACCCATAGCGGCTACGATTGCGCCAAACAAGCCATGCGCTTAAACAGAATGTGCAACATTCTGCCACCGGAACTGAAAGCCATAGACCGATCTCACCGATAAGTAAAGGCAACGTTTCAATAAACAACACAATAAAGCCAAAAGTGCGCGCAAAGGAGACGATGCTGGCACGTTTGCCGTCACCGAAAGCGGTGAAAATGTAGGCAGCAAACATGTTTGAGCACATAAAAAGAAGCGAAGCGGCATAAATCCAGAAGTTATCCAGCAATAGCTCATAAACCGCCGTGCCCGGCGCGGTAAAGAAGCCAAGTACGGGTTTGGCAAATAAAACGGATGCGCTATAAGCACACAAAGAAAAGCCGGCAATAATTTTCAGACTATTAAGAAAAATCTTTTTAAGCTGAGTCCAATTCTGAGCGCCGTAGTTATAAGCGATGATCGGGTTAGTCGCTTCGCAGAAACCGTAAGCCATGCAATTAAAAACATAGGTGGTGTAGGACGCGATGGTTAACGCGGCAACGCCGTCAATGCCGAGCCAACGCAAGAACATGGTGTTAAATAAGAAAAGCGTCACCGAATGGGAAAGATTTCCAACCATTTCAGCAAAACCGCTTTTAATGGAACCGACAATTGCCAGCCATTCCGGTTTTATCCAAAGTAATTTAATGGGGGCGTTAGGGCGTGCGAAAAAGATAAATGCCGCAATCACACTCACAAGCCATGAGATATCCGTTGCGAGAGCCGCACCAACCATCCCCCACTTTAAAGGCCCCATGAAAACAATATCTAAAACGACATTAGTGAGCCCGGAGGCAATGGAGACAATCAGCCCCATTTTTGGGTAACCCGCGACCGTGAAGAAGGTTTGAGAGGCAAGGCTTAGGAGCATGATTGGGAGTGCGAGCAACGTGACGACTTGATAGTCTCTTGCGTATTGCATCTGCTCGGGTTCAACATTTAAGAAAAGCAAGATGTCATCAACAAAAATGAGACCAATGGCGGCAAGTACAGTTCCGATGAAAATATTGGCGTACACAATGGTGGAAAGGGCTCGATCTGCCTCATGGGCTCGCTGATCGCCTAATCGACGCGAGACAACGGATCCGCCGCCGGCAGAAAGCATCATGCCGATAGCCGATAAAAGCCCCGCCAGGGGAAAGACCATATTCAGTGACGCTAGTGCCACGGTTCCCAAATAGTACGAAATGAGCGCCCCATCAGCGACAACGTAGCTCATGATGAATAGTGACATCATCATGCGGGGAAAAGCAAAGCGCAGGTGTGTGCTAACTGTGAAATCCTGACCCAGGATAGCTTGTGTCGATCGCATAGAACTTCTTTCAAAAACTGAGAAAACTCTATGACGAACAAAGGGCCTTGTCAATGACGAAATTTCTATACAGGTCTATTCAAAATAGGTATGAATAGTTGGACGTCACTAAGTAAGGAATGAGCCAAAAACGGTAAGATTTTCTTATTCAAACATTACTTGGTTTTAGTTCTGACAAAATGTAGATCTCCCAACTTTTCCTCTTTCTTTCTTCGAAATTGGTACACTTCTTGACGTTTAGAAAAATCTTTTTAAAGAGTGGCTATGCAAGTTTTTCTAGCTCAACCCAGAGGTTTTTGCGCCGGTGTGAATCGAGCGATTGCGATCGTGGAAAAAGCACTGGCTGTCTATGGTCGGCCGATTTATGTTCGGCATGAAATCGTTCATAACAAAACAGTTGTCAATGATTTGAAGGCAAAAGGGGCGATTTTTGTTGAGCATTTAAGTGAGGTGCCCGATGGAGCGACGGCCATTTTGTCGGCGCACGGCGTGCCGCAGTCCGTTAAAGACTACGCGGCCGGTCGGCAGTTGCGCATTTTTGATGCGACCTGTCCTTTGGTGATGAAAGTGCATCGCGAGGTGGTCAAGATGCATAACGACGGACTGTCTGTGATTGTGATCGGTCACAAGGGACACGCCGAAGTGGAAGGCACAATGGGGCAGGTAGACGGTAACATTTATCGTGTGTACACCAACGATGAAGTAGACTCTTTAATGGTTCCGGATCCTCAGAAAATCGGCTACGTCACGCAAACGACGCTTTCTGCCGATGAAACGAAAGAAGTGATTACCCGACTGAAAAGTCGTTTTCCGGCGATCCGTTCTTTGTCAGCGGCCGACATTTGCTACGCCACTCAAAGTCGGCAAGAAGCGGTTAAAAAACTCGCGGCCCAAGTTCAGTTGGTTTTGGTGATTGGTTCAAGCACAAGTTCCAATTCCAGGCGCTTGCGTGACATCGCACAAAAAGCGGGTGTTAAAGCCTTTTTGATTGACAGCGCTGCCGATATAGAGCCCTCTTGGTTTGATGGTGTTGATCGACTAGGACTCACAGCCGGCGCTTCAGCGCCGGAGCATTTGGTTCAAGGTGTGGTGGACTATTTAAAGTCTCGAGGTGAAGTCAATGTGGTGACGATGCCGGGCGTGGCCGATCGAATCGCGTTTCCCCTTCCTGCAGGTTTGTAGAAGAAAAGAAAATGGCAAAAGATAAACATCAGAGTGCGACGCCGGCAACGGATTGGCTTAAAGCGCACAAAATTACTTTCGAATCGCTTTCCTACGAGTATGTTGAGCACGGTGGTACGGCCAAAGTCGCTGAAGTGTTCGGATTGGATCATCACATGGTCGTGAAAACGCTCATTATGGAAGATGAACACGCTAAGCCGTTGGTGATTTTGATGCACGGCGACTGCGAAGTGAGTACTAAAAATTTAGCTCGACAGGTCGGTGCCAAACACATTGCGCCGTGTAAGCCAGAGCAGGCTCAGCGCAACAGCGGTTATCAGGTCGGCGGGACTTCTCCTTTTGGGACGCGTAAACGCATGCCAATTTATGTCCAGAAAACCATTTTGGATTTACCGAGCATCTATATTAACGGTGGTCGTCGCGGTTTTATCGTGAAAATATCTCCGTCGGTTTTACTCGATCCGTTGGGCGCCAAACCGGTGGATTGTGCTAATGCAGACTAGGTCGCGTTAAAAGAAATGCGATTGCCACTCTTTTGGCAAATACACGGCTAACGCTTTAACGAGCTCTTGAACTTTGGTGCCGGGTGCAATTTGAGAGGGCAGCCGGCCCTTGTTTTCTTCTAATATCCGTTCTGCATGACGGATGGCGAGTTTTGGATTGCCGATTTGTAGCAGCTTCTCAAAAAGTTGAGGATCGTTTTTCCGATACGGTCCCAGTCCTTGCTTTTTGAAATTATCGCTGAGATTTCGTAGGTACATGCTTCGGTGGTTGTTGGATGTGTACAGCGAAAAGTGCAATAAAAGCCAAAATTCAAAACACTCGTTGCTCCAAATGCTGTGAAAACGCCATTGACGGTACGTTTGGTTGAGTTCTTCAATCTTTTTCGAAACACCGTCAAAGTGTTCAATGGGAAAATCATCTTTATCGAAAACGCACCAAATGTTGGCTTTTTGTGGCTTTCTTTTGTTAACTGTCGTCAATGCTGTTTTTAAGACCCCTTGCGTGTCGCCGCAGTGCGGGAAAATTTCAATCATCTCTTCGTAGATTGGACACGCTTCGATCGCTCGTTTAAATCCTGCGAAATAGAGTGGCTCGGTTTTGTCCCCTTCGCAAAAAATGAGGTGCTTTGCCGAACGAATCGCGTAGCGATTAGGGGTTCGGGGTGTTTTCCAATCATTAGCCGGCGTCATGATGTTTTAATGCATTTGTCGGTCCAAATAGGCCTTCTTCATAGGCTTGACTCAAATTTTCCCTGACACTTGCAAGGTCTTTTTCTTTTAATTCAGCCAATGAATAACAAAATGGGGGCTGGTATCGAGGGTAGAGAATGGCCCATATTTCGTCAGGACGTAATTTGTCGGAGTTGAGAACGACCGGAGAATCGGTTGAAATGATTAACTGAGCGTTTTGAGGATTCGTCTCTGGGTGAGAGAAGCGTTCAATTAAACGATCCAGTGCGTCCGCTTTGAGAGTCGTTTTTGTGTCAATCGCCAGAAGGTAGAGTGATTGTGTAAGCGATTCGTGGTCATTGTGGGTCATGAGTTTGTCGGCATTTTTGAACCAAACAATATTGCTCAAGAAATCTCGGAGTGGTTCTAGCTGCGGATGTTTGTGCTTAAAAAGTTCGGTGAGAACGACATTTTGGTGGTTAAGAGGGCAATTGCACAGTTTTTGGCTTAATGAGTCAATGACTTGAACATAGTCGGCATGGCGTTCAAAGAAGACTTTAATTCGATCCTGATCGTTACTTTTCAGTGCCAAATTTTCTTCAACAATACCGCCTTTATCAAACTTTAGGCGGTAACGGAATTCGCCAAAAGCGCTCTGAAAATACCATTCGAAAAAGGTATCGTTCAATGTTTTTTGGTTCTCGGGATGGAGTTGATTTTTGGTGAGTTTGCTAAATAAAACAAAACTTTCGAATATGTCCCGAGAGACCTGCTGCTTTTGATCCATTAAAAGCGCCAAAGGTAGAATAGATACCCCGTGATCATCGGTAGTCCGGTGTTCGGCATGCAGACCCAACGGCTGCCAGTCCAAACAGACGGGCGTGGTGATGCACCCAAAATTGGAAACGGTCCATTGTGTCAGCATGACGATTCAAACCTTTAAAAAAGCCCACGAAAAAACGTGGGCGCAGCAGTCTAACCAATATCGGCGGCCGCTTCCTTTAATTGCCAGCGCGGCTTCACATTAAAGCGTAGATTCTTGAAGTGATGATTGATTTCCTCTTCGGACATGTGCTTAATGCGGGCAAGACCGGCTGTCGCAATCATGGCGCCATTATCTGTGCAAAGCTTTAGCGGCGGGAAAAAGACCTTCATCCCACGCTTGGCGGTTTCCCGTTGCAGTCTTTCGCGTAATTGTTTATTGGCACTGACGCCGCCCGCTACCACGAGGGTTTTCATTTTCTCTTGCTTTAGCGCTTTGATGGCTTTGGCCGCTAAAACATCCACAACGGCATCAACAAAGCCGCGTGCCAAATTGGCTCGAAAGACCGGGTCATTGGCGTCCGGTGCCTTTTGCACTGCGGTTAACACCGCGGTTTTAAGCCCGGAAAAACTCATATCTAGGTTAGGGGCGTGCAGCATCGGGCGCGGCAAATCGATGACTCCACTTTGTCCCTTTTCAGCAAGCGCGGAAACCCCGGGACCGCCGGGATAGCACATGCCGAGTAGTTGCGCCGTTTTGTCAAACGCTTCACCGACCGCGTCATCGAGTGTATCGCCTAAAAGCTCGTATTGACCGAAACGGGTGACTTTCATGATTTGTGTGTGACCACCTGAAACCAATAAGGCGATAAAGGGAAATTCAGGCGCGGGGTCAGCCAGAAGGTTCGCAAGGAGATGCCCCTCCATGTGGTGAACCCCAATCACCGGAATATCCAATGCGAAAGCCAGGGCATGCGCCACACTCACCCCGACCAATAAAGCGCCGGCTAACCCCGGCCCTTGCGTGACAGCGATGGCGTCTAAATCCGCTTTTGTTTTCCCGGCTTCTTCGAGTACCTGCTCAATTAACGGGATGACGCGACGAATATGATCGCGGCTGGCCAGTTCGGGCACGACACCACCATAAAGTTTGTGCATGTCAATTTGGGTATGCACCGCATGCGCAAGTAACCCCTTTTGATCGTCAATTAAGGCGACCCCGGTTTCATCACAGGAAGATTCCAGTCCAAGAACGAGCATAAATTAAAGAAAATAAGTAAAATCAAACAGTTGAAAAATTTCTTCGTATTATTTTCGCAAAAATACGTCGGAAAATTTTCTTTTAGTCGTATTTTATGCGAAAATACACAACTTTCGGAGATCGATGAGAGCGACCTCGAGTGGTTTCGCTCGCCGATCAGATCGGTAAATCATTACCGCAACCCCTTTTTTATACAGGTAAGGTGCCTGATGCCCACTATTCGTGTTAAAGAAAACGAACCGTTTGAAACCGCCCTTCGCCGTTTCAAGCGCACCATTGAAAAGAGCGGTCTGTTGACCGAATTGCGTGCCCGTGAATTCTATGAAAAGCCCACGGCCGAACGTAAGCGCAAGAAGGCTGCTGCCATCAAGCGTCACTACAAGCGTTTGCGCAGCCAAATGCTTCCCAAGAAGCTCTACTAATGGCGGGTTTGTAATACCTGGTAGAGTGTCGTTGTCGTGACACTCTGCGCGATCCTTCGGGATCGGAAGCACGCGTACAAGGCTCTATCAGAAAAGAGTGTTGTGCGCGTGTTTTTTTCTATACGCTTTTGTTCATTTTGCAAGGAGGCAGTGCCGGTTGTTGGTGGCACTGAAAACGAATGACGATTAAAGAACAAATCATGGCCGACATGAAGGCCTCGATGAAAGCTCACGATACGGCTCGCTTAAGCGCGATTCGTATGCTCATGGCAGCCATCAAGCAAAAAGAAGTGGATGAACGCATCACTTGTGGCGATGCGGAAATCACGGCGATCATTGCCAAATTGGTTAAGCAGCGCCATGACTCCATTGAGCAGTATCGTGCAGCAAATCGCATGGATTTGGCCGATAAAGAATCCGCCGAAATTGAAGTCTTGTCCGCCTATTTACCGAAACCCTTAACGGAAGAAGAAATTCTCGCAATCATCGATGAAGCGATTGCCGCGAGCGGCGCTAGCGGCATGGCTGCCATGGGTAAAGTGATGGGCATGATTAAGCCGAAACTCACCGGCCGCGCCGATTTGGGCAAGGTCTCTGCGTTAATTAAGCAAAAATTGACGGCTTAATTTCTGTTCCTGAAGTCTGAGGGCGTTATGATTCCTGAAAGTTTTATTGAAGAGGTGCTCTCACGAACCGATATCGTGCAAGTGATCGGTCGGTACGTGAAGCTGCAGCATAAAGGAGCCAACTGGATGGCTTGCTGCCCTTTTCATAAGGAAAAAACGCCTTCTTTTTCCGTTAATCCCTCGCGTCAATTTTTTAAGTGTTTCGGCTGTGGCGAAAAGGGCACGGCGATCACTTTTTTGATGAAATACAAGGGACTGACATTTCCCGAGGCGATTAAAGAGCTCGCCGATAATCTAGGCATGGAGGTACCGGAAGATCCCGGTGCCAAAGTGCGTGAAGCGGCAGCCCGCACGTTGACCGATTATCTTGCGCAGGCGGCCGGTTTCTACCACGAAAATCTTTTTCGTGATCGCGGCACGATTGAATATCTCAAGGGTCGTGGCATTACGGAAGAAACCGCCCGAAAGTTTCAGCTGGGATTTTCCCCTGATGCTTGGCAAGGATTGGAGGCGATTTTCCCCGGTCAAAGCTATTTGGATCCCAAACTGGAAGAAAGCGGCTTGGTGATTGCCAAAGAAGACGGTCATCGCTATGACCGATTCAGAAATCGTGTCATGTACCCGATTCGCAATCCCCGGGGACAAGTGATTGGGTTCGGAGCCCGAACAATGGTGCCCGGTGAAGAGCCGAAGTATCTGAATTCGCCCGAAACTCCGGTCTATCATAAAAGTCGGGAACTCTATGGTCTTTATGAAGGGCGTGAGGCCATTCATAAAAAAGGCCGTGCGATTGTCTGTGAAGGTTATATGGACGTCATTCAGATGTCGCAAGCCGGTTTTGAAGAAACCGTTGCGGCGTTGGGAACTTCCATCACACCTGAGCACGTCAAAAAACTTTTCCAACTCTCCGATAACGTCTATTTCTCTTTTGACGGTGACGCGGCGGGCTTTAAAGCCGCACGCCGAGCCATGGACTCGACGCTATCAACCATCACGGATACACAAACCGCGCATTTTGTGATTTTGCCTCAAGACGAGGATCCGGATAGCCTCATTAAAAAACAGGGCGCGCAAGCCTTTGAAGCGCAGCTTTCGGCATCATTTCCATTGTCTAAATTTTTCGTCATGGATATTGTGCGGGAAGTCAGTGCCGGTCGGGGGCTGCGAACAGCCGAGGAACGAGCGCAAGCCGTTTCCATTGCCAAACCCCTTTTGCAGAAAATGACGGCTCAAGCCTTGCGCCAACTTTTGGTTCAAGAGTTCGCCGCCGCTGTTCGGATGGATCCGGGCGAATTGGCAACACTTTGCGGCGTGGCGCTCGTTAAAGAAACCGCCAAATCATTAACGAAAAAGTCTGCCGGCGGCTACGGTCGGGATGTCAATCAGAAAGCGCGCTTTAATCGCCCCTTAAGAACGGTTACGACGGGTCCAGTTTTTTCCAACATCAAACGTCGCCTTTTGCAATGCCTTTTGGTACACCCTCAGTGGCTTTTGAAGTATTCGGATCGGATTGAAGACGAATTGTTGGATACCGTTGACGAGTATGAGGAAGCGATTGTCAAGTTGTGGCATTTGGCAACAGACCATGCGCAAAAGTCTGCTGATGATAAAGACAGTCATTTGACGACGGGTTATTTGCTCTCTTTCATGCAAAATGATCCGCAATATGACAAGTTAGCCGAGCTTGTTGATCAGGAGGCCACGTTGGAGACGTCCGCGGACGTTGCCGAGTATGAAATCAAGTGCGCCTTTTTAAAGCTCGAAAAGGCCCGATTGGATGCAACGATCATGGAACTTTTGGCGATGGAAGAGCGCGGTGAGCCCGTCGATTCGGAATTTATCGGGCGCTTATTTAAGCGTCGCCAAATGATTCATCAGTCGCTTGTGCAAGAAAGCACCGAGGCGGTTGATCGGGTTATGGACTCCGTTTTAAGCTAATATCTTTGTATGATTTCAGTCTAGGGGTTTTTCCGTAATTGGTTGTTTTTTAGCTTGTTTTGACTGACATTTCGCACCCGATTGCCTCTATAATTTCTTCTCTCAGCGGATTCTCCCTTCAGGTTATAGTAATCTTGTAATCCGCTTTTTGGACGCAATTTGACCCCTCAGTCTTTTTGTGATGTCGCTCACTTTGTTGTTTCTGTTGGCTTGTCGGACAGAAAAAGTGGTGTGTAGTATGGCAACACGCAAACGTAAAAGCGCGAAAAGCGAACAATCGTTATCAGTGAGTACAGCGGCAGCTGAAGCAACCATTGATATTCTTTTTGATCAACCCGCTCAGATTCATGCGCCGGATCCAAGCATTCTCCCCAAAGTCAGTAACACCAGTTCCAAAGCGATCCGGATTCGTAATACGCTTAAAAAAGCCTATGAAGACGAGACAAATTCCGATCGATTGAAAAAACTTCGTGAGTTAATCGTTAAAGCGAAAAAACTCGGCTACGTGACGGTCGAAGAGCTTGCCGATGTGGCGCCTGAATCGGCCGATGAAAGTGAGGCGGTCACTCAGTTGGAACACGCCTTCGGCTTTTTGGGTATCCAGGTTTTGGATGAAGTGCCCGCCGATGATGAGATTTTGCTCAATGATTCTCCTCTGGCACTAGTTGCCGATGACGACGATGAAGATGAAGAGGATGTGCTATCGCTTGTGGAAAGCGATGTGTCACGAACCTCCGATCCGATGGCCATGTACACGAGGGAAATGGGTGCTGTTGCGCTTTTGACTCGAGAAGAAGAGGTCAAATTAGCCCGCCGAATTGAAGAGGGTTTTCAAGCGATGGTGGAAGCGGTCGCTGATAGCCCCGTTGCACTAAAGGCGCTAATCGATATGGCGCACAATGTGCGAGATGATGAAGTGAGCGTTGAGGCGTTTGTTGACGGCATTACCGATGACACCATCGAGATCGTGGACGATGATGTTGAGACCGAAGAGGACGTTTCGCAGGAGCAAGACGGTGACGATGAAGAAGACTCCATGGATGATGCCGCGGAGTTTTCGATTGGTGCGTCTGCGATGAGCGATGAGCAGTTACAGGAATTAAAGACGCGTTCACTCGAAGTGATGGAAACGTGCGAAGGGTACTACAACGCGATGATGGCCTTACCCGTGCAAAGCGAGCAGTACCTGCAATTGGAAAGCGCTGTGCGTCAGGAGCTTTCCGCTTTGCGCTTTACCGCGGGGACGGTTCGCATGTTATCGGATCTTCTGCACGATAAGGCGGAAGCTTTCAGACGCTTGCAATCGAGCGCGTCTCGTTTGTTGGTTGATGTGGCAGGAGTGCCCCGCGCTGAATTCAATAAGATTTATAAGTCCATGGCAACCGATGATCAGGTTTTTGATCGTTTGGCCTCTTCGGATGAATCTTACGCACCGGCCGTTGCCAAGAGTCTCAGTTCACTGAAAACGTTGCAGGCGGATTATCAAGCGCTTTTGAAAGAAGTTCGCTTGCCATGGCCGCGATTGCGTGAGCTTTACACCAAGATGTGCTTGGCTGAAAAAGAAGTGCAAGACGCAAAAAATGCGATGATTAACGCGAACTTGCGTCTGGTGATTTCGATTGCGAAGCACTACCTGAATCGCGGGCTGCAATTTCTTGATTTAATCCAAGAAGGCAACATTGGTTTGATGAAGGCGGTCGATAAATTCGAATATCGTCGCGGCTACAAATTCTCCACCTATGCCACTTGGTGGATTCGTCAGGCGATTACTCGCGCATTGGCCGATCAGGCTCGTACGATCCGTATTCCGGTTCACATGGTTGAGACCACAAATAAAATCTTGCGTTTGCAACGAGAATATCAACAAGAACACGGTAAAGAGCCCAGTATTGAATATTTGGCCAATGCCGTGGGATTAAGCGTTGAGAGAACGCGCACAGTGATGCGCGCGCGTCGCGAGCCGGTTTCTATTGATACGCCGGTCGGCGATGAGGACGATTCGCATTTGATCGATTTTATTGAAGATAAGAATTCGCAAAGCCCACTGGAAAGCGCTCAGGAACAAAATTTGAAGCAAGTCATTCACGAAGTGCTCGCGTCCCTGTCTCCTCGAGAGGCCAAAGTGTTAATGCTTCGCTATGGGATTGATACCAGTACGGAACACACGTTGGAGGATTTAGGCAAACAGTTTGTGGTAACTCGAGAAAGAATTCGCCAGATTGAAGCAAAAGCGTTACGCAAACTCCGGCATCCCAGTCGGGCCAATAAATTGAGAGGTTTTTTGGATTCTGAGCAGCCGCTCAAGTACTATTAATTTGATCTAGATCAATAAAATAAGAGGCTCGGTGTAAAAAAGTACCCGAGCCTTTTATTTTCGTGTATCTTAAATAGTTTGCAGTAGGTATCAAAGGTTGTTTTTAAGAATAACAACACACAACCTGTCTATTGACAGGTCAAACTGCTCAAAAGAATGTTGTCTTGTATTTTACCGATTCAGCGAAGGAAAGGAAAAGAATTTCTTCGTGCATCGGCTAAATTAAGGGCGCGGTTTTAATAGGCGCTCCTTGATGTGAATAAAAGCGGGGCACAGACGAGAAGTTTTTTCTTTAGCTGGGCCTCACAGTAGGAAACATTTCGGTCTGACGAAAAGTTTTTATAGCGCGATTCTCATTTTTCATTTTCACATGACTGTTAATGCTGGTTAGGTGTTTAGCCCGCTAATGTAATTGGGTAATGGACGAAGGGTCCGGTAGGCAGTACGGCATGTGGTTTGAACGATTGAGAGGATTGAACGCTTTGAGACTTTTAGATCGATTTTCAAAATTACGACGTAATTATGACGAAAGCAACTGCTAAAGCCACGAAGTCCGCAACTCGTGCGAAGAAGGTCAAGTCTAAAGTCCAAGACGATGATCTTCTGATTGAAGTCACGGATGATGAGTTGGATATTCAAGATGAACAACTCGATCGTTGGCTTCAATCTCGTGATAATCTCGGTATGAAATTAAAGGGCGAGCTGCGTTTGGAAGAGCCCGCGGACGAATACGCCGAAGCAACCGACGATGCTGAAGAACTCGAGGATCAAATCGAAGAAATCGAGCAATTAGCCGACGGTGATGATGACGGATTCGGTGATGATGACTATGCACCGATTAGCGAGGAGAAGGCGAAAAAGACAACCAAAAAGCGCAAAGATGCCCTTCTGGATTTGATGCCGGCTCAGCCTGCTCAAGAAGAGGGGGCTGAAAACGGCTATCGTCAATTGGTTCGTGTTGGCCGCTCGCGCGGCTGGGTGACCATTGCCGAAATCAATGACTTGTTGCCTGAAAGCGCTTTGCGTAGTGAAGAGGCGCTCACGGAAATCACGCTTGGTTTGGGTCGTTTCGGCGTTCAGGTGTTTGACCAGGCGCCCGATGAAGACACAATGGCGCTTTTGGCTGAGCAGCAGGCAACGGTCGATGATGATATCGATGAAGAAGATGCCGCTACGATTTTGACGCCGGAAGAATCGGCTGGGTTGTCAAAAGACCCGCTTCGCGCTTACCTGCGCGGTGTTGGCAGCCACAAGTTGCTCACCCGTGAAGGTGAAATCGAAGTGGCAAAGAGTATCGAACAGCACCGTGCCCGTTTGGTGCAGGTGGTGTTGATGTCGCCGCTTTCGATTCAAGAGCTTTTAAATCTCGCTCAAAAGGTACGCGAAGGCACGGAAACGATTGATAACGTGATTGACGGCTTCACCGATGTCGCCGAAGAGGAAATGGAAGACGAGTCCGGTGATCTCAATACCGATATCGGCGCGGCGGCCATGACCGTTGAACAGCTCAACGAAATGAAAGAGCGTGCGCTTGAAATGTTTGATCGTTTGGGCGGTTATCTGGAATCGATGCGTGAGTGCTTCGGTGATCCCAAGCGTATCAACGAATTCAATCGTGCTCGCAAGCACATCAATGATGAGCTCTCGATTGTCCGCTTCTCGGTAAAGACTGTCACGCATTTAGCGGATTTGTTAGCCGAGCATATGACGAAAGTGACCGATACGATGTATGCCATGCGTGATGTCTTGGTCAACAAAGCGCATATGCCCCAAGATCATTTCGTGCAGGGCTTTAATCAACGTTGCACGGATCCGTTGTGGTTTGATGATGAAGTGCAATCGGGCGCGCCTTGGAGTGAAGCCCTTTCTCGTCAAAAAGGCGTTTTCGAAGAACTTCAAGCTCGACTTCAGGCGCTTGCCGTTGAAGCGAGTTTGCCCATTGCTGAACAACGAGATCTGCACCGCTCCATGACGGTGGCCCAAGCCAGTTTGTCAAAAGCCAAGGCCAAGATGATTGAAGCGAACCTTCGTTTGGTGATTTCCATCGCGAAGGGTTATGTCAATCGTGGTTTGGCCATGCCGGATTTGATTCAGGAAGGCAATTTGGGCTTGATGAAGGCCGTGGATAAGTTTGAGTATCGTCGCGGTTATAAGTTCTCCACGTATGCCACTTGGTGGGTTCGTCAGGCTGTGACACGCGCTGTGGCCGACTACGGTAACACGATCCGTATTCCGGTGCATATGACCGAATCCTACAATAAGATTCGTCGTATCAAGCAGAAGTACCTGCAGGAAAACGGCAAACAGCCCTCGGACAATGAGTTGGCTGAACTTTCTGGTGTTCCGCTCTCGAAAGTGCAGCTGCTGATTCAAGCCATGCGTGGCGTGGAATCAATCGATGCGCCGATTGGTGACGATGAAGACGCGACAAAATTGGACTTTGTTCGTGGTGATGAAGAGCTTGACCCGCAACGTCGATTCATGGTGACGGCAATGGAAGAAGAAATCCGCAAGTCACTGGATCGTTTGACCGAACGTGAAGCCACGGTGCTGCGCTTGCGTTACGGTATTGGAACAAGTCATGACCACACGCTCGAAGAAGTGGGTCGTTCGATGGGATTGACCCGTGAACGTGTCCGTCAAATCGAAAGTGCGGCGATTCGCAAATTGCGTAGCCCGGAATTTGCCGAACGATTGCGTGATTACGTCCAAATCCAATAGTGGGTTTGGTCCAATAACCTTTTTTAAAGCCACTCGGGCGCCGCTTGCGACGCGACGGTGGCTTTTGTATTTATGACTCAACAAAACCCTTGGCGCTTTTGTGTAGCGCCCATGCTTGACTGGACAGATCGGCATTGCCGCTATTTTCATCGTCAATTATCAAAACACGCGAGGTTGTACACGGAGATGGTGACAACCGGCGCGCTGATTTACGGCGATGTTGAAAGACATCTGCGATTTAACGAAGAAGAGCACCCCGTGGCGCTGCAATTGGGTGGAAGCGACCCGGCTGATTTGGCTCGTTGCGCCAAGCTTGCCCAAGAGTGGGGCTACAATGAAATTAATCTCAATTGCGGCTGTCCGAGTGAACGGGTTCAGCGCGGCTCATTCGGTGCCTGTCTCATGCAGGAGCCCAATCTAGTGGCCGATTGTTGTAAAGCCATGCTGGATTCAACGAGTCTCGACGTGACGGTCAAGCATCGAATCGGTATCGATAAAATCGAAGACTACGGGTTTGTTCAGAATTTTGTCGGGACGGTTTTTGACGCCGGTGTGAGAACCTTTATTGTCCATACTCGCAATGCGTGGTTAAAGGGGCTCAGTCCTAAAGAAAACCGTGAGATTCCACCCTTGAAACGGGAAGTGGCTTTTGCACTCAAAAAAGATTTCCCCGAGGCAACGATTGTTATTAATGGGGAAATCGCGGATTTGAATACGGCAGAGGATCTGTTGGAGAAGGTGGACGGGGTGATGATGGGGCGTGCCGCATATAAAACGCCTTGGGTCTTAAGTGAAGTGGATGCTCGCTTGTTCGAAGACAATCATCCGATACGTTCGCGAGAAGAAATTATCGATGTGATGACCGCCTATTTGGAATGTGAGGCGCCGAAAGATGTTCATGCGACCCGAGCCACCGCGAAGGCGATGATTGGGCTTTTAACCGGATTAGCTGGGGCTCGCTTCTATCGTCGAACTTTATCGGATCCCGCCGCCTTTGAAGCGACAGGAACTCAAGTGCTTAAAGCCGCTTTGGCGAGTGCCGGTTGGGCCGAGCGTTTAACCGATGATCGGCGAGACGATGATGAGTTTTGAGCTTAAGGCTCGCTTAATGCGAATTGCTCGCATTAACGTATAATTTTCGAGTTTGTTTCAATTCGGATCAAAAATGAAAGTTTTAGTCGCAGTCAAACGCGTTGTGGACTACAACGTCAAGGTGCGCCTCAACGAGGCGGGGTTGCCTGATACAGCAACCGCAAAAATGTCGATCAACCCTTTTGATGAAATCGCGACCGAGTGTGCGGTGCAATTAAAAGAAAAGGGTGTTGCTCAGGAAGTGGTTGCGGTGACCATTGGACCGCAAAAAAGCGTGGACACATTGCGTGTTGCCATGGCAATGGGCGCAGATCGTGCCATTCATGTTCTAAGCGAAGAGCATGTTCAACCGTTGGAAGTCGCTAAGACGTTAGCCAAGATTGTCGAACGTGAAAAACCTGATTTAGTGCTCGTTGGAAAGCAAGCGATTGATAACGATGCCAATCAAGTGGGCCAAATGTTGGCGACTTACTGTGGTATTCCCCAAGCGAGTTTTGCATCCAAGCTTGAGATTACCGATAGTAGCGAAGCGATGGTCACGCGTGAGGTCGACGGTGGCGTGCAAACCGTTGCTGTGAAGTTGCCGGCTGTTGTCACCGCGGATCTTCGACTGGCAGAGCCTCGCTATGTTACTTTGCCCAATATGATGAAAGCGAAGAAAAAACCGGTCGAAACGCTTGAGTTGGCGTCTTTCGGTGTACAGGCTGTTTCTCGCTTAAAGCCTGTGAGCTACGCGCAACCTAAGAAAGAGAAAAAGGGGCAAATTTTGAGCAGCGTTTCAGAATTGATCGCAAAACTTAAAACCGAAGCCAAGGTACTGTAGGGGATGAATATGCGAGCATTGGTTATTGCAGAAGTCAGTGCGGGCCGGCTCAAGGCCAGTGTACCGTCATTGGTATCGGCAGCGAAAAAAGCGGCCGATACAGTCGACCTTTTTCTTTTGGGGCAAAGCCAAGAGGCAATTGATGCGGCGACATCATTGGCCGGCGTTGAGACCGTTTATGTCAATCCCGAAGACGGTGAAAATATTTTAAGTGAGTCACTCACCAAGGCGGTGACTGCCAAGGCCTCGAATTATTCGCACATTTTCTTTGAGTCAAGCTCAATGGGAAAAAGTGTGATGCCTCGAGTTGCCGCGAGCCTGGATGTGGCTCCGTTAAGCGACGTTATTGCAGTGGTTGACGGCGAAACGTTTGTTCGCCCGATTTTTGCCGGTTCCATTGAAGTGACCGTTAAAAATGAAGAAACGATCAAAGTGGCGAGCATTCGGGCAACCGCTTTTGATCCGGTTGAAAACAGTGGACACGCACAAGTTGTCATGTGCGATCCGATGCCTGAAGCCATGAAAACACGAAAGGTGAGCTTTGAAGCTGTCAAGACTGATCGTCCGGCGCTTCAAACTGCACGTATTGTGGTAGCTGGTGGCCGTGGATTGGGTGATGAAGCCGGTTTTCAAAAGTTGGTTCAGTTAGCCGACAAGCTCAAAGCGGCAGTAGGTGCCACTCGTGCTATTGTGGATTTGGGGTGGTGTCCTAATGACTGGCAAGTGGGGCAAACCGGGAAGATTATTGCGCCGGACCTTTATATCGCCGTAGGGATTTCGGGGGCCATGCAACATATTGCCGGTATTAAGGACGCGAAAGTGGTCGTTGCGATCAATAGTGATCCAGAAGCGCCGATTTTTGAAGTCGCCGATTACGGGTTGGTCATGGATGCTCAAGAGGGCATTGATGCTTTAATGAAAGAGTTGAACTAATTTGACCCTGTATGAGATGGGGGAGGCGCGAGCCTCCCCAAATTTTTCCCCAATGGGTGATTTGACAAAAGCGAAACGGTTCTTAAAATACCGACTCCGCTGCAGTGCTTTAGGGCACTGAAGCGAAAA